>JAGLDW010001715.1 GCA_023145395.1 Lentisphaeria bacterium
AGCAAAGCCCTTGTCGACAAAAGCTTGAGGCAATGAACCAAAGTCTCACTTTTCCGGCTCATCATCCACTGACGCGAGCAGACGCGGGGTCTTGTCCAGAGGGGCCACTTCAGGGACGTCCTTGCTCGCAGCGTTCAGGTCCTTGAACTTGCGCACCGAGGGGAGGAGTCGGCTCTCCAGCGATCCGACCGCCTTGTCGTAGGCATCGACTGCCTGACCGAGGCCCTTGCCCGTCTTCTGAAACAGGTCGAGGAAGCGCAGGATGCGCTCGTACAGTTCCTTTCCTTGCTGCGCGATCTCGCGGGCGTTCTCGGTGATCTGCTGCTGCTGCCAACCGTAGGCCACGGAGCGCAACAGGGCGAGGAGCAAGACGGGGCTAGCGACGAGGACGTGGTGCTCGATGGCGAACTCCAGCAGGCTCGGATCCTGCGAGAACGCGGCGGAGAGACTCGACTCGCTAGGGATGAACATGACAACCATCTCCGGGGCGCGCTCGAATTGGCTCCAGTATGCCTTCTTCGCCAGGTCTTGCACGCGGCTCTTCATCGCCTGGGCGTGCGCAGCGAGAAGCCTCCGCTGTTCGTCCCCCTCGGCGTTCAGCGCCTCGAAGTACGATGTCATCGGTGTCTTCGCGTCCACCGGCAGGAAGCCGTTGTTCGGCAGATGGACGATCACGTCTGGTCGACCCTCATCTGTTGTTACCTGTTCATCAAAATCGATGTGATCACTCATCCCTGCCAACTCCATCACCCGCCGCAGTTGCAGCTCACCCCAGCGTCCGCGTACGGTCGATGACTTGAGCGCCTGCTCTAGTTTGACGGTTGTGTCCCGCAGTTGGCTCTGATCTGATCCAAGCTGCTGCAGGTGTTTCTCCAATCTCTGGTACGCGCCGGCGCGCTTCTCTTCCAGCGCTCGCACCTGCAAGTCCATTTTCTCAAGCGTCTTTTCAAGCGGCTCGACGAGGTTCTTCAGCTGTTCTTTGTGCGTTCCCCAGTCTCCACGCACCTGTGTGAGGAGGGCAGTTAGCTGTTCGTGCGCCTGCTTGAGAAAGCGATCGGAGTTCGTCTCCAGCGCTTTTCCTGCCAGGGAATCGAACGCCTCACGCAGCTGCTTTTCGGCGGTCTGTGCCCACTGTTGCTTTTCGGCACTTGACTGTTGTAGAGTGATTAGTTCCTGCTCGTTCCCGGTGAGTTGTACCTGTAGCGATGTGCTGCGCTCACTTGCGCGCAGCCGCGCCACAAGAAACCCCACGATGGCGCCGACGATGATCCCGATTATTAGACTAAGCCACTGCATCTCGATCCCCCTTCGTCTATCTTACCACAAGCGAGCGTCAAGCGGGAAACGATGTGTAATCTGTAATGGCGAACTTCTCGAC
>JAGLDW010001716.1 GCA_023145395.1 Lentisphaeria bacterium
AGCCCGTCGTTTTCGCAGTCCGTGCCTTCCGGCAGAAAGTCATAAACGCAGGCGGAATCCTGGCAGGCGTCGTTGGTGCAGAACAAGCCGTCGTCGCAATCGCTGTCGGCGGAGCATTGGAAGCAGTCGGCTACATCGTCCAGATCGGTCAAGCCGTCGCAGTCATTGTCCAGCCCGTCGGCACAGTTTGCGTTGCCAAAGGGCCCCTCCGCCCCGGGAATCGGCTGGGTCACATGAAGGCAGGTGTTGTTCTCCTCGTCGCAGCTATCCACCGTGCAGGGATCCGAGTCGGCGCAGTCTTTGGTCTGTCCTGGGTCACAGAGGCCGCTCTGACAGGAGTCGCCCTCGGTGCAATAGGCCCCGTCTTCGCAAGGGGTGCCGTTTTCGAAGGGCACCCCCTGGCATTCGCCGCTGGCCTGTTCGCATACACCCCGGTTGCAAGTATCATCAAAGTGGCTGCAGTCCCGGGGGGTGGAGGCACAAACGCCGACCTCGCAGTGGTCGTTGATGGTGCAGGCGCGCTCATCATCACACCACTGTCCGTCCGGCAAGGGCTGGTTGACGCAAATCGAATCCTCGCAGCTGTCCGTGGTGCAAGGATTGAGGTCATCGCAGGAGGAGTCCTCGGTGCAGTCAAAGCAATTGGTGTCATCCAGATCGCTTAGGCTATCACAGTCGTCGTCCAGACCATTGGAACAGGACGCATCCCCGGGGGGGCCTTCCGCCCCCGGGTTGGGCTGAATAACGTGGTCGCATTCTTGCTCCAACTCAAGGCAGAGGTCCAAGGTGCAGGGGTCGCCGTCGTCGCAGTCTCGTTCTTGGAAATCCACGCAACTTCCGCCCAGGCAGGCGTCGCCGGTGGTGCAGAAAAAACCGTCTTCGCAAGAAGTGCCATTTGCCCTGGGCAATGCTTGGCAGGATCCGTCCAGGTTGCAGGCACCGATTATGCAAGCCGAATCCAAATGGCTGCAGTCTTTGGCTTGGCCCTCGCAGACGCCCATGACGCAGATGGAATCCACCGTGCAGGGATCTCCATCCTCTTGATCACAGCTTGTGCCTTCTTTGTTTATGGTGCTGTGGGAACAGAAGCCCGAGATGCATTGATCGATGGTGCAAAAGTTGCCGTTGTCGCATTCTTCGTCTTCGATGCATTCGTCGGTCAAGCCGTCGCAGTCGTCGTCGGTTCCATTGAGCGGCTGCTCGCCATCGGGATGGGGTCGGCACAACCAGTCCAGGGTGATGCGCACCTCGACGTGGGCATCGTCACGCACCCGCCCGGCGGCGCAACCCCTGAGCAGGGTCGCGTCATCTTGCA
>JAGLDW010001717.1 GCA_023145395.1 Lentisphaeria bacterium
CGTGCTGACGCGCGCACGATTCAACGCAAAGGAGTGAAAATATACGGCCTCGTCTACAAGGGCGACGTGCTCGGTGAACTTGGCAAGATGAAGAGCCCGCACGGAGGAAAGTTCAAGAACGCATGGCCTATCCACTCCGACCCGGACGACATCTCAACGGTCTATATCCAGCATCCCCACAATCGCGAATGGCATTCCCTCAGATGGGAATACGCATCGACATTCCCGATGCCTTTCAGCGATGACGCGTACCGGTACGCGCGCAAGCTGGCAGTCCGGGCGGACGGCTTCGTAGACGAACAACTGGCACTGCGGGAGCTGCTCAAACGTTTCAACCTCAGTCTCGAACTGAGCCCGAAGGAGCGACGAATCGCGCTGAGAATGGCCCGCCAGGAACAAATGCTCAGCAAGCAAGTCGAACCCGCCAACGATGCGGAGGCGGTTAGAGCGTTGTCGACCGTGTCCGCGTTCACCGACTCCGTCGAGGTCTCATACGACTTTGGTCATGCCGGCCCCGAGGCAGGCGATGACGACGACATCGCTGACATCGAAGACGACTACAACGGCGAGAGCTTCGAACTGGCATGAGCGAATACGAGCCAGAGATCAACGCGGAACTCAAGAACATCACCTTGACCACGAAGGAGGGCTGGGCGGAGACAGTCAAGGGACCGACGCGTGAGAAGCCGACGCTGCTCACACGCCGAGAGATTAGCGCACTGAGTCCGCCGGACAAACGGCGATACAACAAGCAACGGTTCGACTGGCACGCCAACTTGGGCGTAGTCGAGACACCGCAGCTACTAGCGCTGCGAAAACAGCTGTCCGTATTGATGATCAGTAACTCCAGTGACGCGCACCGGGTCAAGGGTGGCATGGCCATCGAGGGCCCAGCGGGGATAGGCAAGACGACGGCGGTAGACAACTTCGCCAAGCGATTCCATCTCGACGAGATCGCCGAGCGCGGTCCCATGACCGGAGATGGCCACGAGAGGTGGCCAGTGGTTCGCATCGCACTCAACGGCACTCCCACCCC
>JAGLDW010001718.1 GCA_023145395.1 Lentisphaeria bacterium
TACGACCTCAGCAAGCGGGGAGGCGGTGGCACAAAAGCTACACGTTGACAGCCGCTAAATTGCTTGGGATCCTTGCGTCCATGCCTATCCGGTTCTTGCCCAAGCAATCATCCGGCTTTCCCTCCGGGGTGTTCCCAGCTGCCGTCGTAGAGAGCGGTGTAGGTCGGTGCCTCCACTTGGGCACCGATCCTCAGTACGCTGGCGAAAGCCACCAACGGCCAGAACCGGCGATTGAATCGGAACACGAACTCGTTGAGATACCCCTGCAGGTGCTTCGGGCTGACCCCGTGGTGCGTTCCCAGGAGCCACGCATCCAAGTTTCCGAAGACGATGTGGATCATGGGAAGGTGTTGGTCCGTCATGGCGTGGTCACCACGGAGCGAGACGGCCTTGTGCAAGTAGCCCAGCTTCTCTAAGTTGTCGTAGCCAGTCCATCCGTCCGTTCGCACCTCCGTTCTCTGCTTGACGTTCGCCAGGACGAACGGCTCCAGTGTTTCCTGCTTGCGGTTCGGGATGACCTGGAGACGCAATCGGCCTGCGATGAAGCCACGCCCGTGCCCCCCACGATGCTGTGGACGCTGGCCGGACGGCAGGTTCGGATCAGGACCGGGAGCCCTTTTCCTCGGTCGCACCTCGACGATACCTGCGACGAGCGTCTTGTGATGCCGACCTCGGCCCTCTCCCTGCGTCGCTCCACCCACGAACGTCTCGTCTACCTCGACCGGCCACTGTCCACCGATGCGGTCTCGTTGCGGCCGCACCATCGCGGCGCGAAGCTTGTGCAGCATGTTGAATGCCGGCTCGTAGCGCCCAATCCCTAGCATCTTTTGGAACTGCAAGGCGGACATCCCAGGAGTAAGCGACGTGACAAGGAACGCTCCCCAAAACCATGTGCACAGCGGCAGCTGGCTGCCCTGCATGATGGTGCTGGCTGTCAACTGAGCGTCGCGCTTGCAACTCCGACAGCGAAGCCGGTCGGGACGGTTTCGAAATCGATAGGGTTCCCCCGTGTCTCCGCAATACGAACACAAGAATCCATCGGGAAAGCGCGCCCGGTATAGATAGGCACGGCAGGCATCTTCGTTGGGAAAGACCCGCTGAAACTCGGGAAGCGACTTCGGCGACGACAGACTTGCGTTCTCACCGCCGCCTTGTCTGTCTCCAAACTGCTCCTGGCTCGGTTCCACCATCGAACCCCGCCTCCTTGGCCAAGCGCGCTGTACGCAAGGCATGTGGGGTTATCCTACTGCAGTCGAGCCGTTTGGGCAAGAACCGGATAGGCATCGAGGCAAGTATCACAAGCAATTTAGCGGCTGTCAACGTGTAGCTTTTGTGC
>JAGLDW010001719.1 GCA_023145395.1 Lentisphaeria bacterium
CAGCCAGCCCTCCCAGTCGCCGTCGGTGCGCACCGCGCCGAGTCGTCGATAGTACTCCTGGCGGTGGGTCTTGAGAAAAAGACTCAGGTAGAGCAGTGGCCGCGAGACTAGCCCCCAGTGGCGCAAGAGCAGCGTGATCAGCAGTCGCCCCAGCCGACCGTTGCCGTCGAGGTAGGGATGCAGCATCTCGAACTGCACATGGAGCAGGCCGATTCGCACGAGCGGGGGAAGGTCACTCTGATCGTGAATAGCGCGCTCGAACTCGCTGAGCAGCTCACCTAGCCGATGCGGCGGAGGCGGGACGAAGCGCGCGTTGCCAGGCCGTGTTCCGCCAATCCAGTTCTGCGAACGGCGCACTTCACCGGGTTGCTTTTCAGCGCCTCGGGTTCCGCTCAGCAGCCTGCGGTGCGTCTCGGAGAGCAGCCGCATGGAGATGGGCAGTCCGGTTTCTTGGCCGAGTTCCTCCCAGGCATAACCCAAGGCGGCGACGTATCCGCAAACCTCCTGCACGTCGGCGTCGGCAGGAGCCTCGCCAGATGCCTCGACTTGGAGCAGGTCCATCAACGTGGCCTGGGTGCCTTCTATCTGGGCCGAGAGAACAGCCTCTTTGCGGACGAAGGCGTAGACGAACCACTCAACCGAGGGGATCAGGTCACCCGCTAGGTCGAGGAGCCGAACCTGCTCGCGCGCACGGGCGAGCAGTGGAGCCAGCTCACCATCGAGATCGAGGGGTGGATCTCGTGGAGGCAGAGGATACGGGATGAAGGCACTAACGTCCTCCCCAGCCACGGTGCTGCGCTCGTATTCTCCGGTTTTCCTTTTCATCATCAGCCCCTTGGAAGCGTTCGCTTCACATTATCAGTCGATAATAAGCGATCGCTGCTTTTGCGTCCAGGAAAAGAAGCGATCGCTTCATGTTGTGTCGCGACGGTGAGCAGTCACTTCACCAGCAGCCGCTATTAGGGTTCGTCATCGCCGCGGACAATCCCGACGCCACGATGCGGTGGGTCGACCGTGATAAGATCGTGGCCTGCTCGGACTGCAGCGAGCGCGACGACGAGACCCTCAAGTTCGTGCTCCTGAGCCCTCACGATGAGGCCTACAGAATCTGAAAAACGGCCGGCAAACCAGCGCACCAGGCAGACCGCGCCAGGTGCCCGTTCTCATGTTCCTGAGTGGACTTGCTACGGCTATGCGGAGCTCCACTCAACCGTGGCAACATCATGGCTTGCCATCATCTACGCGGCCGAGGCCAGGTTCTCCCGCACTATCTTCGGGTGGCGGGCCGCAATCCTGAGCAGCGCCAGGGCAGGGCCCTCGGGCTTGCGGCGCCCCTGCTCCCAGTTGCGCAGGGTGTGCACACTGATGCCCAGGGCCTCGGCGAAGTCCTTCTGGGTCAGCCCCACGAAGCGGCGCAGGGCGGCGACGTCCTCGCCAGACGCTATCTTTCCCTGCATGATCCGGCAACGCTGGCTGCGCTTGAGCCCGCGGCCGAGGTCCTCTTCGGTCAACTCTGGGATATCGGTCATGATCGCTTCTCCATGTGCCTGTGAAACAACTCCCGTTCATGTGGCGTGGCCAGGCGAGCGCTGATAATCCGGATCACGTCATCTCCCGGCTCGGTCCAGACGACGAGCACGATGCCGCGCCGAATGGGGCCGATGGCGATGAACCGCTCCTCCACTTCTGAGTGCTCCTCGTCGAAGATCTCGAAGTAGTCCGTGTCGCCATCGAACAGCTCTCGGACCTCGTCGAATCCGATACCGTGCTTCTCACGGTTTGCTCGCTTCCTTGTCCGGATCCCACTGGTACCTCACTCCAAGTGTGTAAGCCAATGGCTTACTAAGTCAATGACCTACCTGCTCTTGTCAGACAGTGACCCTCCGCGGACGGGGTAGAAAGCCTGGACAGTTTC
>JAGLDW010000172.1 GCA_023145395.1 Lentisphaeria bacterium
CGACACAAGGTCGCTGGGGTCTTGTCTTAGCCATTCAGGACTAGTCCGACTCGATGGGATCTCACATGAACATTCTCTTCATCCTAGACGACGCTCTGCGCCCTGCTCATCTGGGCTGCCACGGCTATCCGAAGCCGACCTCGCCGAACTGTGATCGGCTGGCGGCGGAGGGTGTGCGCTTCGAGAATTGTGTCTCCGTTTCGGCCCACACCTTTCCGCCCATCGTCTCACTGCTCACGGGCCAGACGCCCTTCACCCACGGCATGATGGCGCCGAGGGACTACGAACGCTGGCTCAAACACGATGCATGGAGAGGGAGGCGCCTGCCCCTGCATGTGCTCGCCGAGGCGGGCTACCTTGTCGATGGCGAACTGGTCAGCCGCTGGGCACCCCTGGGTTTCACCCGCGATCAAAACGATCTGGATGCCTATCTGGACGCCCATCACGGCGACAAGTGGTTCTACTTCGCGGCGCCGTATCCGACCCATCTGCCCTACAACCCCCCGCAGGAGTACTACGAGCGATTTCTCGATCCGGACTTCCAGCCCGACGAGGACACGCTTCGTCGACTCGACATCGTGCGCACGCGCATGATTCTCCATCCTCCTGATGTCACGGCCGCAATGGAGACGGATCAGGAGGACGTCATCGGGGAAGGCGACGAGGCGCACAAGCGCAGTTCCGCCATCGTCGAGTTCGAGCAGCGGGACACGCCCGGCGTGCATGCTCTCTACGACGGCGAGGTGCGCGTTTTCGACGATCTCGTGGGCCACTGGCTGGACAAGCTGGAATCCCTCGGCATTCTCGACGACACGCTGGTGGTCGTCACCTCCGACCACGGGGAGGAACTGCTCGAACGGGGGCATGTGGGGCACACGTCGTGCAATCTCAAGGGCACGCTCTACGACGAGTCGATTCGCGTGCCTCTCATCCTGCGCTATCCGAAACGGCTCCCGGCAGGCAAAGTGATTCGTCAGCAGATCTCGCAGATCGACTTCATGCCGACTCTTCTCGACCTGCTCGGGCTGGAGTCGCCGCTGCCTCCCGACGGCACCTCGCTGCTGCCTCTCATCGAGGGGAAAACCACAGACTTCCGCGCCGAGGTCTATGCCGAAACTCCGCCCGCGGGCTGGCAGGCGCTGCCCGGGGACGAACGCCGCATCTGGTGTGTGCGCACCACCGAGTGGAAGCTAATCGTGAACTGGGATCCGAACACCGGCACGGAGATCTCGGAACTCTACGATCTTGCGGATGATCCCGGCGAACAGAAAAACGTATACGAAACGGAAACGACCGTCGCCGCCCGATTGCGAACAGCGCTGGACAGACAATTGGAACAAAGGAGAAGAAACGATGGCTGAGCACACACGACTGGCGGATGTGGGATGGGTTTGGGATGGACAGGCCATCAACGGACAGTGGAGTCTCTCCATCTTCGGCGCTGGCGAGGGGGCGCGCTGGTTCGGCCTGCGCAAAGTCTGCCACATGTTCCACCCAAACTCCCGGCTCGCCATGGAGAAGCTCCGGGATTTTGACGAGGTGGTCTGCGAAATCTCGAAATGGGGCTACGAACGCGTGGACCATCCGGATTTCCCCGGCCTCGGCGCGCCCATGCGCTGCGTGCACGACGGCACCATCGAGCGGAAGGTGAAGGAGGCAGGCATCGTCAGCCAACTCTCGCGGGATTTCCCCAATGTCACCGGTGCCATGGACGATGATCTCTACGGAAAGATCAAGAACGAGAAGATCACCCCCGAAGCCTACTCCGGCGTGGGACAGGCTCTCAAGAAGGGCACGCCGCAGCTCAAGCACTGGGGCGTCGTCTACGCGCGGGAGCTGAAAGCCGAAAACTGGGCGGGATTCAATGAAGTGCTCGACGTCATCCACCTCTGGGTCTGGGAATCCAAGAACCTGGTCCACCTCGACGAATACATCGCCAAGTGCGCCAGCATCTTCCCCGGCACACCCATTATTGTGGGCTGCTACCTGCGAGACTTCACACTCCTGGACGGAGTGCCCATGGAGTTGCTCGAGCGCCAATGGAAGTGTGTGCTGAAGCATGTGACAAACGGGACGATCGCCGGCTATGCCATCCTCGGCGGATTCCTCATCGA
>JAGLDW010001720.1 GCA_023145395.1 Lentisphaeria bacterium
CCCTGGGCTCGTTCCATCGACATGATCCCCTCTACCAGATTCCAGACCTCCTGACATACCCATGATATTCGGGGATTCTGAGGATGGGACCCACTGTCGTGGGAGCATGAGCGACGGGGTATCCGGCCCGCACGCGATGAGAACCTGTGGAGATTGCGGAAGGAACTGACATTCATGGGGTTGCAACTGGCCGACCCTATTGGTATCGGATGATGCCCGACGCTGGGTACGGCACCTCACCCCGTCCCGGGCATGCCGCCCACGAGTGCGTAGTGGCGGTGGGCTGACGCGTGGTGGGTGCGCACCCAAACCTGTCCGGTTTTTTCTGTCGGCGTGGCATGATTTTCTCCATGGAAGACAGGCAGGGGGACGGAGACCGGTTGTTCGGGAATGGCGATGGCGATGGCGACGGGGAGAGCACTACATTCATCAGTGCCCGCGCCCGGCTTCAAACGTGTGATGGCCACCGGGTTGTGAGCGTGTGCGGCGTGGTGCTGGCTCACTACGCGCTTGGTGACCGGATGGCCGAAGCGCATGCCATGGTGATGCTGGTCGAACAGGGCTGGGCCTACCAGAGCGAGATTGCCCGGGCCTTTGCTTGTTCCGAGCGGACCGTCCGCCGCCATCAGAGGCGATTCGAGTCCGGCGGGCTCGGCGCGCTGGGACGAGAGAGCGGATATCCGAGAGGTCGCTCGCGCTTGCCTGCCTCGCGCCTGCAAATCGTCGGGGAATGGAAGGCGGGGGGCATAGGCAACCGCGAGATTGCCCGCCGCCTCGGGGTCTGAGGTGGGCCCCGAACTCCGACCACTGATGAGCTAAGTTAAGCTATGGTGGCGGGGTGTGGGGAAGGTGTATTGGTTCATGGGTGATTGATCAAGGATTGATTGCAGGGGGTGAGCTGGGCGAGCCGGATTTTGGCAGCCGGAACGCAAGGCGGAGCACGCAACGGAGCGTAGCGGAGTGGAGTGCGGAGCCTGGAGTGGAGGCTGCCAAAATCCGTTGCGGTTGGGGGGATGCCCTCATGCCACCTCGCTGCGCCCCTCCAGAGAAGGTTCTGCGAGGCGCGGGGATGATTGGTAGATATCGTGCGGCGTGAGGTTCTCGAACGTCTCATGGGGACGCCAGGTGTTGTAGCGCTCAAACCAGAGTTCGAGTCCGTTTTGCAGCGCGGGAAGCGTCGCGTATTCGTGCAGGTAGATGTTCTCGTACTTCACACTCCTCCACAGTCGCTCGATGAACACGTTGTCCATCCAGCGGCCGCGTCCGTCCATGCTGATCTTGACGCCGGCTTCGCGCAAAACCCCCAGAAACGCGGCGGAGGTGAACTGGCAGCCCTGGTCGGTGTTGAAGATCTCGGGAACGAGACCGGTGGTGGCCAGCGCGTCATTCATTCCATCAAGACAAAGCCCCACATCCATTGTGTTGGACACCGCCCAACCCAACACTTTGCGCGAATACCAGTCCATCACCGCGCAAAGGTAGGCGTGGCCGCCGGGCATCGGCACGTAGGTGATGTCGGAGCACCACACCTGGTCGGGGCGCTCGACGCACACCCCCCGCAGCAGGTAGGGATACTTGCGATGGCCGTCATCCGCGATGCTCGTGCGCGGCCTGCACCAGATCGTCTCCTGGCCCATCTCGCGGCGCAGTCGCCGGAGCCGCTTGCGGTTGATCTTCAGCCCGTAGTCGCGTCGCAAAACCGTCTTGAGACGCCGGTTGCCCAAGGTCGGATCCACCAGATAAATCTCGTCCAGTAGTCGCTTGATCCGAAGATCCTCGTCGCTCTCGCCCACCGCCTGATAATACAGCGAGGAGCGGGCCACGCCCAGCAGTTCACATTGTTTGCTCATGCTCAATTCGGGATGCGTTTTTTCCACCAACTCGATGCGATCCCTCACAGACCGAGCTGTTTTGACTTTTTTCTCAGGAAGTCCACCTCCACGGTCAATTGCCCGATTTTGGAGTGCAACTTCTCGCGCTGAACCTCGAAATCCGCTTCGGAATTCTTGGCCCGATCCGGCCCGAAAACCCCTGGGGCCCCTTCGGACATGGTCTTCTTCCATTCCGATACCTGGACCGGGTGGACTTCGTATTCCTTCGCGATTTCCTGAATGGTTCTCACGCCCTTGAGCGCCTCCAGCGCTACGCGGGCCTTGAATTCGGGAGCGTGTCTTCTTCGTTTTGCTTTCATTCTGTGTTGGTTT
>JAGLDW010001721.1 GCA_023145395.1 Lentisphaeria bacterium
AACCGAAAGAGACGGAAAACACATATCAAGTTGCTTGTGCGGACCTCGTACTCTCGTGCGCCCCCGCGTGCTTCCGGCGTTTGCGGTCGGACGTGGTGCTTGCTATAGTACAAATTCGCCGCAGTTCTGTCGCTTTGTCCATCGTCTGTAGGTGGTGAATGCGGTGCAACCAGACGCAACGAACGGAATATGGACACACAATTTGACTTGGTGGATGAACCTCCGCCTGACGAATCACCGGAACGATCGTCATGCCTCTGCGGACGCGGTGCCATCTGGCAGCAGCCAGTGTCCGTAGAGGAAAAAGAAACCGATCGCACACCTCTTTGCCCGAGAAGGTGGTGTGCATGATGTCCATGCTCGTCGAGCTTCTTCCAAGCATTGCCTTTCTGGCCTCCCTGCTTCTCCTGTCGGCTTTCTTCTCCGGCTCGGAGACTGCGATCTTCTCCCTCAGCCATGCGCAGGCCAAGCGGTTGGCCGGCGGCGGCACGGCGGCAGACGCCGTCCACAAGCTTCTCAGTCGCCCTCAGCGGTTGCTCGGCACGCTGCTGGTCGGCAACATGACTGTGAACATCCTTCTGAGTAGTGTGAACGCGTCCATCATGGTGCGCATCTTCGGGGGGGATGGGTGGCAGGCGACGGGTGCGGCCATCGCGGCGAGTTTGAGTCTGCTGCTGGTCTTCGGCGAATTGACCCCAAAGACGCTGGCGTTCAACCATCCCGAGCGTTTCGCCCTCCTGGCCGGCCTCCCACTGCTCTGGTTCAGTCGCCTGGCGTTTCCGCTGCAATACTTCCTGGGTCTTTGCGCGCGTGGGTTTCTCCGGCTGGGTGGAGGGCACATGGTTCCCCAGTGGGGCGAGGTCACAAGTGCGGACGTGAGTGCCATGATGGCTGCGGGGGAGGAGGATGGCGTGACCGATGGTGAGGAACGGGAACTGGTGGAGCACATTCTGCGACTGGGGAGCATCGACGCCCACGACATCATGGTGCCACGCATCGACATCCAAGGAGTTTCGGATGAACTGAGCGTGCGCGAAGCGTTCCAGGCGGGGCTTCGCCTGCGGCACTCGAGGGTGCCGGTGTATCATGGTGATCTAGACGACATCTGGGGTATTCTGTCGGTGATTGACTGGCCGCGCTGGCGCGATTCCGAGCTGGTGGATATGCCCTTGTCCTCGTTCCGAGAAACACTGGAAGGGAATGCCGTCTCTGGGGAGAAAACTCCCTTGTATGCAGTGTATGTGGCACCGGAAACGGCCAAGCTGGAACGACTTCTGACGTCCATGCGGGAGCAGAGGCATCATATGGCTGTGCTCGTGTGCGAATACGGCGGCACGGCGGGCATCCTGACCCTTGACGACATCCTGCAGGAGGTCGTTGGGCATATCTCCGCCTCGGACCACGAGACGGAAGAGGACTACGAGGAGCTTCCCGACTGTGTGCTGGCGGGGGGGAGAACTCTCCTGCGCAGGCTCAGGGAGGAGTTGGACATGGAGATTGAGCCGAACGGTG
>JAGLDW010001722.1 GCA_023145395.1 Lentisphaeria bacterium
TGGATCCACGGTGTGCTCTCCGAGGCGAGCTCTCTCGCGCGTTCGCGGAAGCTCGCCTCGGGATGCCCGATGAGGATCGTCGCGTAGCAACGGCGGCAGTGGCAGGTACGCACGGGATCCATGCTACGGGGCGCGGCGCGCGAAGTCGAGGGAGGCGTGGGTGCGGAGTGGGCGAGGGGGGGGCGAACGACAAAATGGCGTTTTGGTGCTGGCAAAGCGCCATCTTGGTGCCCCAGTAGACGGCAGACAGTGCTGTGCATGTCGACAGGGGTAATTTGCAGAGGGGCTTTCAAACGCTGGTTCAACAGCTTGTCTGCCGCGTTACGCTTGAACCTCTTTGTGAATTCAAACGAACTCAATGTCAGTTGCGGTCCACCTTTTGTTGTCCTCACTTCGGGCGACAACACTGACATCGAGCTCCTGGTAGTGGGCTTCGCGCGCGACCTCGAGTAGCTGCACATCATCAAGCTCTAGGCCGACGTCACCGTCCATGTGGGGGACGTCGCGCATGATGAAGGTAAGTCTGTCGAGATCAAGGTCGCGAACGCGCCCCGTAAAGACACGCAGCTGGACCTCTTGTGCCTTCTTCAGTTCCGTAAGGCGGGAACGGATCCTTTTTGCGGCCGAACGATCGAGTTCGAAGGCATTCTTCAATCGGCCCAATGCTTGACCCCATACCTTGATTGAGTCCACAGGTCCCGTTGATGCAGGTGTCATTCTCTTGATGGACTCCAAGATCGCTCGCCATTTCTCATCGTTCCTGCTGCTAGGCAGTGCATCGTTGCCGGATGCTGCCCATTCGATGCCTTCACGGATGGCCTGCCAGGCGTCCCTCTGGATTTGTCGTGGCGTTTGTATTCCAGCCGCATCAAGTGGCAGCGTCGTCTGTTGTTCGGCTGTCACGTCCACCGCCCGAAAGGCCACCTCTAGACTTCCGAAAGCGAACCGCTGGGCGGGTAACCCGTAAAGGTCTCTCAACCACTCCGGCGGTCGGCCGCTCCTATCCTGCCGCTGTTCACGCGCTGCCCAGTCAAAGACGGGTTTGAGTCCCTTTCCTGCGATCTCAGCGGCCTGTAGAAAAACCGCGGCCGGGATCGCTCCTTGTCGGATCTCTGTACCTTCGAGTCTGACGATCATCGCCGGCTCAAGGTCCGCTCGGAGCATCGTGGAGTGAGGCGGAAGGGCATCTTCTGGGAGCTGATCGACCGCAACAACGGCGGCTCTCTTTGGGACATAGGCGTAGTCAACGTCAACGATCCAGAGCGTTCCTCTGTCCAAGGCTTCTCGAACCGTGACAGCGCCATCCTTCAGTTCTGAGATGGTCTGTTCCGAGCTTGTCGAGACGATAAATCTTAGTAGCTTTTTGTCTTCGAGATCCTCCGAAAGATACGCAAGGAAGAGAAGTCCATGAGGCGTGACGGTCGTAAAGATGCATGGACCGTCGAATTCGTAGAGCACCTGCTTGGGTTGGAATGATCCGATAACGTCGAGCCCTACCTCGGCAAGAGAATCGATCGGTGGCCACGAAGTCATAGCGCCACCTCGTGATGCCTGATGAGGATCGTCGCGTAGCAACGGTGGCAGTGGCAGGTACGCACGGGATCTATGCTACGGGGCGCGGCGCGCGAAGTCGAGGGAGGCGTGGGTGCGGAGTGGGCGAGGGGGGGGCGAACGACAAAATGGCGTTTTGGTGCTGGCAAAGCGCCATCTTGGTGCCCCAGTAGACGGCAGACAGTGCTGTGCATGTCGACAGGGGTAATTTGCAGAGGGGCTTTC
>JAGLDW010001723.1 GCA_023145395.1 Lentisphaeria bacterium
TGGTAGTACCAGCAGGCGGTCGCCAGGAAGTTGGCGGCGTGGACGAAATCGTCGGAGTGCCCGCTGTCCCGCTTGACGTACAGATACTCCCCGGACCGCAGGCCCGGGCGCGTCTCCGCGAACATGTGCATGAAGTCGTCCACCGGGCGCTCGTTGCTGTCCTTGCTGCACTGCTGCATCCAGTCCGGAAACTTGACCCTTCCGGCCTTGATCATGGAGAAGAGCGCGAAGAGCGAGCGCGTGTGGTCCAGATGGAGGCTCTTGCGCAGGCCCGTCTTGGCCTCGTTGGCGTACACCACCTCCCGGTTGGGGCTGCTGCCGTACTCGAAGGGCCAGATCAGCTCGCGGTCCAGGTCCAGTGACAGGCCCAGCGACTCGAACAGCCAGCCGTGCCCGCTGTAGTCATGCGCGAAGATGTTGGGGCGGAAGCGCTCCACCAGGCGCAGAACCTCCGGCACCTGAGCCTGGATCGGCATGGACTTGGGCAGAGCCAGCATGAACAGGATGTGGATCGTGTTGGATCCCCGGCGAAGCCCGCCAAAGACCAGTTTGGTGAAGCTCTGGCCATCTCCGCCGCCGGTCCAGTCGACGCCCACTCCCGCGAGCTCCAGGTCGTCGCGCCTCGCCATGGCCTCGGCCAGCGTGTTGGGCCCAAGCGTGCAGGCGTCCATCAGGGCCTGGTGGTCTATCATGCGGTCCGCGCTGTCGTAGCTCTCTCCCAGGATCTCGTTGTAGAGCTGCGCTGTGGTGTACTTCTCCTGGTTTCGTCTCAGCTCCCTCCACTGCGCCGGAATGCGCGCGTGGCGCGGGTGCAGCACCTGGGATATGTGGCGGCCTGGGAACATGTCCTCCCGGTCCGGGTACCGGGGAACGAAGACCTTCTTCATCGTGTCGAGAGGTCGTGAGCAATGGTAGCACACGCATGTGTGCTCCCCGATCATGTCCAGAAGATGCTCCTCGACGCAGGCGTAGTTGCGCCGGTTGCAGTGCTCGCACTTTATCGTCTCGACAGCCTGCGAGGACTCCTCCCACAGATTCTGAATGGGGTTGCCCATTGACAGGGGGGTCCCTGTGTACATCTTCCACGAGGTG
>JAGLDW010001724.1 GCA_023145395.1 Lentisphaeria bacterium
GACTTGGGCTGTGCGCAGGTTTCTTGTTTTTGAGTGGCGCGTTCTGTGTCGCGCCAGCGAGAGCTACCGTTTTCGCGGACGGAGAGCCGGGTTCCTGACCCGGCGCGTCCGCGGAAGCTTGACGAGGGGTCCGGGGAGTGCACGCACGCCCCGGCGGGGTTTGGGGCAGCGCCCCATCTCCTTTCCCCATCTCCTTTTTCATCTATTTCTTCAGCGGAATGATCCCCCAACTGCTGTTGGTGAACTCACGCACTGTGAAGCACCAGATGATCACTTTCTTCTGCTTCAGGTAGTCAGGATTTCGTCGGATGCGCCGGTACAGGGAGACTCTGGCGGGACGGGCGGCGGAGCCCATGACGGCAAGCAGATCAACGGGGAAGCCCAGTTCTTTCGCAAGTTGGTCGGGGAGTCCCGCTCCCCTGGCGTGCATTTCGTTTCCTGCATGGAAAACGAGTCCATGACTATCACTGAGTAGGAGAACGGGGCTTGATTCGTCTGGTTCCACGGGAGTCATCTCCGCGTCCTGGCCCACCCGCCGGATTGCGAGTTCTTCCTTTTGGGGCGTGTCCTTCCCCATCTCCCGGCACAGGTCCCCCGTGATCGTGATGGTTTCGGCGCGGCTTTGGTAGTCTCGGCGGTTCAGGGCGCCGAACCAAGCCTTGTCTTCGAGGTGTTTCGCCACTTGTTTGGCAATCAGAACACAGGCGCGGGGCGAAAAATGCGTGTCCTGTTTGCAGTAGACGGGCCCTGCGGAGTCCGCACGGTGGGTCAGAAGAAGGGGCGCCAAGTCCAACACGTTCACACCTGCATTGCGGAGTTCGCCATAAAATGCCTGGTGCGCGGAGTCAATACGCGGCTCGGGCGCCTCGCAGAGCTTGGGATCGAGCAGTTGCTCTGGATAGACGACGGATTTGGCGGGTATGGGCAGCAGGATCAGTTCGATGCCCTGGCGTTTGCATTCTTCGTGATAGGCGACGATTGCGGCTAGCGGATCAGCGAGCTTTTCTTTTCGTGCTGGTTTGATGCCGAGTGCTGCCTCGCCCCAGAACTGCTCCAGCGCCATCTGTCGCAATTCGGCGCTGTGGAAGAACCAGCCGTTTCTACCGCGCACTGTCATCTGCCCATTTGCGGACTCCGCAAGCTGTTTGAAGTTTCCACGGATCTGGCGAAGCAGGTCTGGAGGAAGGGCGGCTGCGACGGAGGTGCCACCCACT
>JAGLDW010001725.1 GCA_023145395.1 Lentisphaeria bacterium
GATGGAACGGGAGACGCTTGCGACAGCGTCGACGACGACTTCCGCAGCGGCGGGTCCAGCGATGAGAATTGCTCCTACCAACCCCCCCGCGCTCAGTTTTTCCCCATGGAAGAAGCGGGCTGGTCTTCATCGGCCTTCTTTCCTACCTTCGTGCAAGTCATGTCGACGCCCACCGTGGTCAACTTGACCGATGACAACGGAGACGGCTTCATCGACGAAAATGATGTGCCGGACATCGTCTTTAACAGCTTCGAGGGTTCGGGCACCTGGCCAAACATCCACACCGGGCGCGGTTGTCTGAGGGCAATCTCGGGCGACACCTTGACCGACATCTGGGCCGTCGACCCCTCTGTCACCCCGACGGATGCCACCGCCTCTATTGCGGCCGGCGATATCGACGGCGACGGCTACGTGGAATTGGTGACCACCCGGAACTCGGGCGGCATCATCGTCTTCGAGCACACCGGCGAGATCAAGTGGTCCTGCAATGACGCCGACAAGCAAAACTGTGTTAACTATGCGCTCAACAACCCCCACGGCATCGACTGGGGCGGCCCGGCCATCGCCGACATCGACTACATGGGCCTGCCGGAAATCGTAATCGGCGCCACCGCATATAGCGCCGATGGCGTCTTGCTTTGGGACCATTCGACCACCGGCGGCACAGGCGACAACGGGGTGGGTCCCCTGAGCGCGGTGGCCGATTTGGACATGGCCGATTTGGACATGGACGATTGGGACATGGAGGTGGTCACGGGCTCGACCGCCTACAACTGGGACGGCACGATCGCCTGGGACAATGGACTCAGCGATGGTTTCGTGGCCCTCGGCAACTTCGATGGCGACGTCTATCCGGAAATCGTCGTGGTCTCAGGCAGCAACATTCGACTGCAGGAGCACGACGGCACGCTAATCTGGGAACAGGCCTTGCCCGGCTCGGGCTCGGGCGGCCCGCCCACCGTGGGCGACTTCGACAATGATGGAGAACCTGAAATCGGCGTGGCCGACATGGACACCTACGTCACCTACGAGACGAACGGGACCATTCTCTGGCAGACTGGCGTCAACGGCATTCCCCCCACGCACGATCATTCCTCCTCGCGGACCGGCTCTTCTGTTTTCGACTTTGAAGACGATGGCTATGTTGAGGTGGTCTACAACGACGAGGAGTACCTGAGGGTCTATGACGGGGCGACCGGAACGGTGCTCTTCCAGGAAGAAAACACCTCGTTCACGGCCTATGAATACCCGATCATCGTGGACGTGGACAACGATGGAAATGCCGAAATCGTGGTCTGCGCCAACGATTTTCATCTGACAAGCAACGGCGAAGCGCCGGCCGACACAGGCATTCGGGTTTTTGCGGACTACGAGGACAACTGGGTCCGCACTCGACCCATTTGGAATCAGCACACTTACCATGTCAGCAACATCAACGTGGATGGGAGCTTGCCCTGGTGGGAAGACCACAGTTGGATTGAAACCAACTCCTATCGACTCAATGAACTGCCACCAGGCGAGGGTTCGGCCATCGCTGCACCCGATCTGGCCTCGGACGATCCTGAAGCAAGTGCAGCGGCTTGCCCCACAAGCATTCAACTGATGGTTTGGGTCGAAAACCGTGGTGCCATCGCCACCTCGGCAGGCGTCCCAGTGGCCTTTTATTCAGGAGATCCGATTACGGGTCAGCACATCGGCACAGTCTACACCT
>JAGLDW010001726.1 GCA_023145395.1 Lentisphaeria bacterium
CGATGAAGATGTTTGAGCTCGCTCCGCTGATTATCAGTGCGTTCGAGACTGGTGGTGTGCTGATCATTGACGAGTTGGGCAACAGCATGCATCCCTTCATGGCGGAGTTGATCATCAAACTGTTCAACGACCCGGATGTGAATCCCGGCAAGGCTCAACTCGTTTTCACGACGCACAACGTCAATCTTATGACACCCGAACTGCTACGTCGCGATCAGATCTGGTTCTCCGAGAAAACGGATGGGGCCTCTCGCTTCTTCTCGCTGGATGATTTCGACAAGCGGAGAGTGACACCGAAAAGTCCATACGGTCGGTGGTACGCTGAGGGGCGGTTGGGAGCCGTGCCACATATCGACTATCAGGGCATAGTCAGGCTACTTGGGGAGAGAGTGGACAATGCCGAAGCGTAAGAAGCAGCGTCTCCGCGAAAAGCTGAAGCCCGTATTCCATATTTTCTGCGAGGGGGAGAAGACCGAGCCGAACTACTTGGGCTCGTACATCGAGCGCAAGCTCCCAGGCACGAAACTCGTTGTTGTTGAGAAGACGAGGAAGAACACACCCGTTCAGCTGGTTGAGGAGGCGACCAAGGCCCAGAAAAAAGCCCCCGCTGGCGATGCGTTCTGGGTTGTCTATGATCGTGAAGCTCCGAGGAAGTATCCGGATGCTCTGCACGCAAGCGCACGGCACAAGGCCGAGGGGAAAGTAAGCATTGCGCTCTCCAATGTGTGTTTCGAGGTGTGGTTGTTGCTGCACTTCCAGAGTACATCGGCACCGTATGACAGTTGCGACGATCTGCTGAGTAGGAGTGCCCTGACGACGACGCATATCCAAGGCTACGACAAGGCGGACAGGCGGCAGTACTCAGATGAGGAGATTGCCTCGGCGCGCAGTAACGCCGAGAGGATGAACCAACAGACGATGAACAGCGCGGACCCGAGATGGAATGTCCCACACAAGTGGAACCCCTATACGAACGTGTATGAGCTTCTCGATGCCATCGACGAGTTCGGAGCGGAGCACTGCTGACAACTTTTTGGCGGAACCATGAACGAAGCGGAAACCAGAGCGGAGCTCATTGATCCTGCGCTGAAGGCGGCAGGCTGGGGTGTCGTCGAGGGCAGCCGTGTCCTGCGCGAGTATGCCATCACGCCGGGGCGCATCGAGGGACTGGGACGACATGGCAAGGCACTCTTTGCCGACTACATCCTTGTGTACCGCAATACGAAGCTGGCTGTGATCGAGGCAAAGGCTCGAGATCTGGAACTGACCGAAGGCGTGGCCCAGGCCAAGAACTACGCGAACAAGCTGGCGATCCGCTTCACCTACGCCACCAACGGGCAAGGCATCTATGCCATCGATATGCAGACGGGCAAGGAAGGTGAGGTTGCGGCCTATCCCACGCCGGAACAGCTCTGGGCGCTGACCTCGGTCGCTGAGCCTGCCGAAGCGTGGCGCGAGCGTTTCGCGGCTGTGCCGTTCGAGGACAAGGGCGGCAGTCATCCATCGCGATACTATCAGGACATCGCCATTGAGCGTGTTCTGAAGGCCATTGCCGTCAAGCAGCCACGCATTCTGCTGACACTGGCCACGGGCACGGGCAAGACCTTCATCGCCTTTCAGATCGCCTGGAAGCTGTTCCACAGTCGCTGGAACCTGAGCGGCGAGCCCTCGCGCCGTCCGCGCATTCTATTTCTGGCGGACCGGAATATTCTGGCGAATCAGGCCTTCAACGCCTTCTCCGCGTTCCCCGAGGATGCTCTGATCCGGATCGCGCCGGACGAAATCCGCAAGAAGGGCAAGGTGCCGAAGAACGGCAGTCTCTTCTTCACCATCTTCCAGACCTTCGCTTCGACATGCTCAGCGACCGCACGGGATCGGGA
>JAGLDW010001727.1 GCA_023145395.1 Lentisphaeria bacterium
CGGGGTTTTCGGGCAGGCACTAGTTAGTAGGAAGTATGGACAATGGATCATCTAGGACAATTAGAGGCGCACAGTGTGTACATCCTGCGCGAATCGTACCGCGAGTTCAAGGACCTGATCATGCTTTGGTCGATCGGGAAAGACAGCACGGTGATGCTTTGGCTGGCCCGCAAGGCTTTTTTCGGACACGTCCCGTTTCCCCTTCTGCACATTGACACGGGGCACAAAATTCCTGCGATGATTTCCTATCGCGACCGAGTTGCACGGGAATGGGGTCTCAATCTTCTGGTTGGGGAGAACCGTCCGGTTCTCGATGCCAAACAGACCTTCCCCGATGGCGCTGTGGACCGGTTGACCTGCTGCCGACGTCTGAAGAGCGAGGCGTTGAAACACACGCTGTCCGGAGACTGGCCGCGCCTGCGCCTGAATCGGGAGACGGGCAAGTACGAGCCGGACCCGAACCGGACCGCCTACACCGGTGTCATTGCCGGGGTGCGGGCGGACGAGGAGGGCAGCCGGTCGAAGGAACGCTGTTTCTCCCCTCGAAACACCGAGAATGACTGGGACGTGGACGATCAACCCCCCGAGTTGTGGAACCAGTACAAAACCGACTTCGCCCCCGGCACGCACCTGCGCATCCATCCCTTGCTCGATTGGACGGAACAGGACATCTGGGAATACATCGCCCGGGAGCGGATGCCGATCATCGACCTGTATTTTGCCAACAACGAGGGCAAGCGCTACCGCTCGCTGGGGTGCTTTCCGTGCACCTCCCCGGTGGAATCCGACGCCAGAACGGTGGAAGACATCGTGGTGGAGTTGAAGAGCGGTCGTTTTGCGAACATCGCCGAACGCTCGGGGCGGGAGCAGGACAAGGCCGAAGGCGGCCTGGAGACGCTGCGGCGCGATGGATATATGTGAGGCCGAAGGCAGGATTCAGAAGTCAAGTAATCGGTGATCAGTGATCGATGACTGATCACAGCCAACGGTGCGTTCAGCGTTCAGCGTTCAGCATTCAGCGTT
>JAGLDW010001728.1 GCA_023145395.1 Lentisphaeria bacterium
GCAGCCGCCGCGGCGTCCTCCTGCCCCAGGTCGCCACAGAGCACGCCTGGGATGCCCCCACCTTCCTCGCCCAGACCTGCCGCAAAGCCGGCCTCCCCATGAAAGCCTGGCGCGACGCCGAGACCACTATCGAGGTCTTCACAGCCCAAGTCTTCGGCGAAGAGATCCTCACGCGCGAGAACTGAAGTCACGAGACGGCCTTCCCTGATCCTAACCTTGGTCGGGGTCGGGGTCGTCTTGGCTTGGTCTGGGGCACAAGATGTCTTATCCTCAGGACAAACATGATGGATCGAAAAGAAACACCAAGAGGGATGGGCATGGGTTTCGAATACTTGCCTCCATTCGCGCGAGCCCTGGGAATGGGCTTGATAGTCGCCAGCGTCGCTTGCTCTCCCAATAACGCGGACACAACGAGAGATGCCACGCCCGACAGCAGCCGTGAGAGCAGCTGCATTAATCCCCCGGACAGGGGCAGTGACCAGCCAGTCGCCCATGACGTCGCGAAGGACGCCACCGACAGCATGACAGATAGCGTCCCAAGGGACGCGGCAGCGAGAGATCTGGCGCCACCCGATACACCTCAAACAACAGACCTCGGCGGCTCGATTTGCCCGTCGCATATGATCCTAATCGATGGACAGTTCTGCATCGATCGCTATGAAGCCTCACGGGCCGACGCGACGGCCGTGAGCCAGGGCACGTCAACCGCCCCACCTCTGTGCCAAGCCGGTGTGTTGCCTTGGTTCTCGATGTCCCTAACCCTCTCTGACGCGTCAGCAGCATGTGCCCAGGCAGGAAAGCGGATCTGCACCACAAAGGAATGGAAAAAAGCCTGCGCTGGCCCGAAAAGAACCGTCTACAGCTATGGTGACACTTATACCCCTACCACGTGCAACGGGATCGACAGCTTTTGCCATTGCGGCGTCGGATCAGCCTGCGAAAACATCACCCCGTGCCCATATCCCCATTGCTTCAATCAGCCCCCCCCAGGAGATCCCACGGGACAGGCCTGCGGATCGCTACCGCATGCGGTTCCGACAGCCACCCATCCGGGATGCGTCAACGCTTGGGGGATCTACGACATGAACGGAAACGTCTGGGAGGTCGTCGACGGCGGCGATGGACACGACCATTTTCGGGGAGGTGCCTATAATTGCATTGACTCCGAGACGTTGCATCGCTGTGATTTCGACATCACGGCCGGTGTCTCAGCACGGGGATTTCGCTGCTGCGCCACCCCCAAGAGCGTGTCGTTGGACT
>JAGLDW010001729.1 GCA_023145395.1 Lentisphaeria bacterium
TGCATCCGGAGAAGTGCTGTCTGGCACGGTTCCCAGGCCTTGGCCAACACCGTGCTCGCCTTGATGAGCTTGGCACGGGCAAAAAAACGTTCCTGCAAGAGACTCCGCAATCGGGCCAGCCCGCTGAGTTCGAGAACGGATTTTCGTAGTTCATCGCCTCCGGAAAGCTCCTGTTGCTGGGCCAACATCACGCAGAGTGGGAGCACCACCCACGGGATGTGCTGTTTGATGCACTCTCTCTCGGTGGTGGAGAGAGCGATGCCGTCGCTTTCCCGGCAGAAAAGTGAATCGGCTCTCATGATTTTTCGGAGGGCTGTTTCCTCGCTATCGACAGCCAGTCGTTGCACCGTGTGCCAGATTTTCGTGGGCACCGACTGGGCTAGTTGCGCCAGCAAGCCGCTGGTGGGGATAACCTCCGACACCTTCCCGCTCAGCTGTTCTCTTAGGCGGCGACACTTTTCCCTCACTGCCGCAATAGGATCGGGTTTGAGGTGTTCCCACTTTTGCACCACCGCAATGCTGTTGTACGCCGATGCACCAGGCAGGCGCGTCCTGTCCCCAAACAGCTGGAGCAGGTCTTTGTCACTGGCCCGGCCAACGGGGTTCAGAGCATACACAACTGCATCCGCACGTCCTCCGTGTGCAAGCGTGTCGTTCTCCAGCTTTCCGTCTAGGAAGCCCTGAACGGCCTCTTCATGTGCTTCGAGCACACTCCGAGTCCCAGGTGTGTCAACCACGTTCGCAATGCGCAGAAAGTCGGTATCGGCAAAGAAATCAAGTGAGCGTGTCTGGCGAGCATTCTCCTCGTCGCCAATCCACTTCGACACCTCGCTCAGGGGAAAGGTCTCCGTGTCCCCGTTCAGCCAGTGGACACGGAAGCAATCACAGAGCGCATCTGTTCCATGCCGGAACCAGTTAATGGTCGCCGTCGTTTCCGTCACGCCAGTCGGTGCGAGCCGCTTGCCGATCAGCGCATTCAGCAGTGTGGATTTCCCCACACGCATCTGGCCGACGATGGCAACCGTGAATCTCTGTTCCAAAGCGTCAAGCAGGTGCAAGCGCTCAATTCTGTAAGCCAAGTCCGCAGTGGCACCGTGTTGAAGGAGCAGACGAGGGACTTCGTCCGCGAACTGGCGGACGATTGTCTCGAACTGGTCA
>JAGLDW010000173.1 GCA_023145395.1 Lentisphaeria bacterium
TGAACATCCGAATGACGAGCATGTGTCTGGTGTTGATTGTGGCCGGTCTGTTCTCGGCCAGTGCCGCCCCGCTGCAATCGATTCGGGTCCGGAGCGCTCCCACCATCGACGGCAGGCTCGACGACGCCTGTTGGCGCGCGGCGCCATCCGCAACCGGATTCCGGGTGATGAACACCCAGCGGCCGGCCGAACGGCAGACCACGGTGCAATTCGCCTTCGACGACCAGGCGCTCTACGTGGGAGTGCGCTGCGCCGAACCGGATCCCAAGAGCATCAAGACACGTCCCCTCCCTCGCGACAACGCGGATGTCTTCCGCACGGATTGCGTCGAGATCATGCTCGATCCAACCGCCAGCCACAAGGACTACTTCCACCTGGCCGTGAATGCGTCGGGCACGCTGGCGGACCGGGCCTGCACCCAGGGCGGTTTCATCGGCGACATGTCTTGGGATTCCACGGCCAGAGTCGCCAGTTTCATCGGCGCCGACTTCTGGTCCTGCGAGTTCGCCATTCCGTTTTCCTGTCTGGCCATATCCCCGCGGGTCGGCGCCACATGGCGCGTCAATGTCTGTCGCGAAAAACGCCGACCCACGGAACTATCCTCCCTGGCGGAAGAGGGTGCCTTCAATATCGCCTCCCGTTTCGTGGAACTGAGGGGTATAGACGCGGATCTGTCTCGGTACTGCTATGAAATCGGGGGGTCGCAAGCGGGCACCGCGCTCCGGGACGGAAAGCTCGAATTGACCCTCCAGATTCCCTTGCGCAACCTGACCGGGAGCTCCGGCACACGCATCCTGGATGGCTGGTTGGTCAGCCCTTCGGGTCAGGTGATCAGCGCTGCGCGGAACGTGGATCTCGCATCGGGCCAGAGTCAGACCTTTTCCTTGGGTCCCTTCACGCTGACGGAGCAGGGCGACTACGCCAGCACGGTGCGCATCGCCGACCCAGTGACCAAGCAGCCGCTGGCCTTTCGGCAGACGCGTCAGCCTATCCGTTTCGTCCCCATCGACATCAAGCTGATGGTGCCATGGTATCGGGACTGCATCTTCGCCACGCAGGAGGTGACGCAGATCGTCGCCGACGTGGAATTGAGTCTGGAGGAATCCGCCTGGAAAGGGGGGAAGCTGGTCGTCACCGTCGAGCAACCCGGAGCCGGAAAACCACTGCAGAGCAGAACCATCACGCCCGTTCCCCCCAGCAGTCGCGTGACCTTTGACGTCGCCTCTCTGCCCGAGGGCAGACTGAAACTCCACGCGCGCTTGACGGACGCGGCCGGACAGGAGGTCGCCACCACGGTTCGACCAGTGCGCAAGCTGCCGCGGAAAGCGGGCGAGGTCTGGCTGGGAAAGGATCAGCAATGGTATGTGAACGGCAAGCCCTTCTTCCTCAACGGAGGCTGGAACTACGCCAAGGATTTTGTCGAGAGCTACAATGCCTTCACATCGGAACAACCCGGCGGCGCGAAGCTGCTGGACACGACGCTCATGAACGAGCTGCACTACAATGCGAAGAGTCTGGAGGAGAAACGCCTGAGCGAGGCGGACGCGGTATTTGTGCGCCAGTATGTGCGGACGAAACGCGACCACCCGACGCTTTTCGGCTACTACATCAGCGACGAACCGGAGTGCGGTAGTGTGCAAGCCAGCGCATTGGAGGACGTCTATCAAGTGATCGTCGAGGAGGATCCCTATCACCCGGTGATCATCAGCAACGACTCCATGGCGGGTCTGCGAAACTACGCGCGCTGCGCCGACATCAATGGCCTGCACCCCTATCCACCACCGTTGCGCAGTCTGAAGCACAAGGATCTGACGGAGGTGCCCGGTTTTATCGAGGGGGCGGTGGCGCTCTTCGCCAAGCGACGTCACAAGCAGACTATGGCCTACCTGCACCAGGGGTTCAACTACGGCGATTATGGCGCAGTCAACCACCGCATCCCCACATACGAGGAATACCGCAACCAAAACCTGCTGGCGATGATCTGCGGAGCGCGCGGCACCATCCAGTTCAACCGCATGGTGGCACATTACCCGGAGCTTTATATCGGCATGCCTCACCTGACTCGGGAACTGGCCTTTCTGGAACCGGTGTTCGCGGCGTCCGACACCGGGGAAAAGCCGCTGGCCGACAGCGACACGGC
>JAGLDW010001730.1 GCA_023145395.1 Lentisphaeria bacterium
ACCGTGCTCATGTGAAATCTCCTTGGGTAACGGGTGTCTGCGAATGTTGCGTCCAGGCGATGATGAACAGACACAGCAGGAGGATGCCCACGCCATTCAAACCGAGCGACAAGCCTCGGGGGTTCCCCGCATGAATGCCCAGGTGGAAGAGAATGCGGTTCAGAAAGACCCCACCATGGGAAATGGACACAATCTGCGCCGCGCTCCAGAGCATGCCCAGACCCAGTCCTAGTGGGATGCCTCGCAAGACGAGGAGACTACCCGCAAGGCCCAGCCCGCAGAGAGCCATGCGTCCAAACAGCAAAACCAAGGCAAAGCGTCCCGAACGCTGAATCTGCGTGTGAAAGCGAATCGTCGCTTGTGGCACTGGAAGAAACACGCCAGGAGGCGCCAGAGACGGGGGCTGAAATTGCATTGTGCGAGGCTGATTTGTGAGCAGGTTGTGACCCACCTGCAAGCACGTCCACGACGAGGTCGTCAGGCAGAGAGCGCTGGCTAGCAGCATGTAGAGCGCGAGGAAGCGTGCAAATTGTGCGGGGCGCGCCGAGCGGCTCGGGGGCGAGGAGAGTGGCACAGGGGTGTCCACAAGATCGGACTGGCACACTGGGCAGATGCGGGAATCCAACGGTACCCGTTCAGCACAGTACGGACACTTCATCCGCCCGTCTTCTGCGGAGTTCGCAGTGCTTGAACCCAATGCGGAGACGAGCTCGTCGGCCTCCTCCTCGGTGATCTTGCCCCCTTCCCGCATGGTCTCGATGCGCTGCCTTTCCTTGCTCAACATTGCGGGTTGTGGTGCGGGTGACTGGGCCTCGGCTGTCGCATTCTTGTCAGCGACGAGAGGTTTCCGGGACGACGCGCGGACGATGAAGAGAACGACGATGCCAAAAGAGAGCAGACAGACAAAGAGAAGGCCAAGAGGAAAGAGCGCGACGAGAGTCCCCGGAGTGGCGCCTGCGGGCACTCCCACCCGGAAACCGAGCAAGCCAACGAAAAGAACGCACGCGAACAGGAACAGCCCAAGGCCGCAGATGAACGCCGTCAGGCAGCCTGTCTGCTTTGCCTTGCCGGCCTTCAGTGCGACGACGATTGCCGCCACCAGGAGAATGGCGAGCATGGGCACTATGATGACTAATCCTATTCCAAATATCCCCATTTCACCTCTCCCTACTCACCAGGCTTCGTCG
>JAGLDW010001731.1 GCA_023145395.1 Lentisphaeria bacterium
TCGAAAAACCGCAAGCCACCCGAGGGAAACAAGCCACCGACATCCCCAGCCCGGCCAAGCTGGAGGCCGCATACGGTCGCCAGTCCTGCAAGGTTCAGCTTTGGGAAGATGGCGACACGCCCACCGTGCTCTGCGGGACCGACGAAATCGTGGTGCGCATGATCGGCATGGACACGGCCGAATCCGGATTCGACGACAACTCCCGCCGCCGGGGGAAGCGCCAGGTCGAGCTTTGGGGCATGACTCTGAAGCAGGTCTTTGCCTGCGGCAAGGCCGCCACCCTGCGAGTCCGGACACTCTGCCCGGTGGGCAGCCCGGTCGACGTAATCGGCGGCGAGCAGGACAAGTACGGCCGTCTTCTGGCTTACGTGGTCTGCCGCGGCATCAATCTGAACCAGAGACTGGTAAAAGAAGGCCTGGCCGGTCGCTACGCCTACCCTGCCCCGCCCGAAGCCCCGTCGGCCTGCCCTTTGCTCCCGTGAATCAGTCACAAGCGACCTCTTCGCACGCACCCCACATGCCGATCTCGTAACTACGGGCCTGCAACTCGACGGCCTCGAACTCCCGGACCCGGTCTTCGCCGTTGGGCGGAATGTAGAGCACGCAGGCATAACCTCGCTCCACCATGCGCAGGTTGATCTCCGTGCCCGAAATGGAAACATAGGCGAGCAGGCGGTCGTAGTTGTCCGTGCATTCCACGTCGTATGCCAAACGAATCCGTTTCCCCTCCACCAATGCCGCGTTGGCGGTCCGTGCCTCTTCTCCGTAGCATTCGTTCTTGCCGCCGGTGATCTCCGGCGTGTCGATCATCAGATAGCGGACCCGAGTGCCGTCTTGAAGCTCAATGGTGTCACCATCGATGGCCCGAAGCACCGTAGCCTCGGAGGGGCCGCAACGCTCAGGCGTGCCGCAGCCGGCAACAAGCACCAACAAAGTCCACATGAATGCGAGAGCCAGACGAGCGCTCATGGGTGTCGTTCTCCTCCGATGCGGCAAGACTAAAAACATTGCGCGTTGGCCGCGCCCGGGCTACCCAAATCTCCGTCGCCATAGGCCGTACTGCCATCGCACCAGTTCTCCAGCAGGTCGTTGCCCGCGGGACTCATGAAATCCGGGTCCAGAGCAATGGACACACCGGCGCTGACCCAAGCAGCAGCGTAAGTCAGAGAATCCAATTCCACATCGCCGTAGCCCACATACAAGCCACCGCCCGTATTGCTCAAACTGAAGTCCATCACAGCGTCCACCCGGGGCAGGTTCCCGTTATCGGCGCTGACGTCCGATACGGCGAAAACCGCATAGCTTCCCGCCGTCAACCGCAGACATTCCCCTTCGGGCAAGGTTTGGTCGACACCCGTCCGACCGATCTGCAGGCCGTTCAGATCCACGTCACGGCTCACATAGACCTCAAACCACTCGCCGTCGGCATCACCGGCCAGACTGGGATCGGCCATGAACTCGGTGATCACCAAATCCCCGGCCACGGGTTCCACTTTGTCCCGGGGCACGCCGCTGACCAGGCACTGCCCTTCGGGCACGATGCCGCAGGAGGGATTCGCCTCGCCCGGCGAGCCGGACCCACCGGAACCGTAAGCCACCTCGCCCTCGCACCACATACCCAAATCGTCGTTCTCAATGATGTCGTTATGCGCCGGGTCCAAGGCCCAGGAGGCACCACCAGGGGTGGCGTAGGTAACCGCGTCAAAGACCGCGTCGTCCAAACCGATAAACAGACCCATGCTTTCTCCAGAGTTGTACAGGGTCAAATCGCTGTAAACAATGTCCACTTCGGGCAAGCCACCGTTTACGAGGTTGTCTCCGTCCTGAGCCAGCAAGACATAATCGCCGGCCGCAACCTGCAAGCAGTCAGCGATTGAAAGCTGGGTCTCCACGGTGGGCACGACACGCCCCACCTGCAGCCCACCCAAATCCACGGGGTGATCGGCCAAGACCAGGATCTCAAACCACTCCTGACCCGTATCCGTTCCGTCGGGATTGGCCATCAGCTCGGTGATGAGCAGTTCTCCGGCCACGGGCGGCACCTTGGTGCGCAGCTCGCCGTCTGTGCCGTAACACTGGCCCGGCGGCACGATGCCACAGGAAGAATTGCCCTCGCCCGGCGTGCCCATATCTCCGCTGCCGTAAGGGATGTCCGCTTCACACCAAAAATCAGGG
>JAGLDW010001732.1 GCA_023145395.1 Lentisphaeria bacterium
AAGGCACTTTCGGTTTCGGTTGGCGGCACGGGGGCCTGGGCGAAATGGGCACGGGCGGCCGCGAGCTTTGCTTTGGACGCCGGGTGGTAGAGACCATAGAGCCTGCTGGTATGCAGGCGCGGCTCGGGCATGTGGAGCAGTAACCGGCGCACACACGCCGTGCCGTCCAGTTTGAAGATTGGCGCTTTGTGTTTCCCGGGATGGCGGTGTGCGATGTGCAGCGTATGTCCGTCGTATGAAAGCACCCGCCGCTCGGATAGCGGACCACGTCTGAGGTAAGCCCCGACATAGCGGATCACGCGTCCACTCTCAGTGTAGGGCGGTTGCACGCGTACATTCCATTTGCGCAGCCCCTGCCGGTTCGCCTCACGTACCCAGTAAGCTGCATATGTGCCGGGAGGAGAGATCAGGGTGCCTTCGGCGAGACCCTTGAGGATAAAATCGCGCATCTTTCCCCGGAAAAGCGCCATGGCTACGCGTGCACACAGAACAAAGGCGTGCGTCGGTTCCCGCCACCGGCCGTCTGCATCCACACCGCCTGCTGTGATGAGTGCGTGGACATGCGGATGCCGCTGCAGGTAGTCGCCCCAGCTCTGGAACACGGCCAGCATCCCGGGCAGTGCCCCGCACCAGCGCGGATCGGCCATCAGCGTGCGCACCGTCTCCCACGCACTCCGAAACATCATGTTGGTGAACGCTTTCCGGTTGTACATCCACAGCGGCCCGAAGACATCGGGCACGGTCCAGACCGTGTGCACGTGCGCGCACGCCGGAACCTGTGCCTCGCGCTGTTCGATCCAGCGTTGTGTTGCCACCCAGCCGCATTGCGGACAGCCGCGGTGACGGCAACTGTTGAACGCTTCGTGCGCGCCATGACCGTTGGGACAGGCGCACATGTGCGTGCCCTGCACTGCCGTGCGACAGGTCGCTACACACCATGCTCCGCGCCACTCACGCTCGCTTAAGTCATGTTCCCCGCGCCCTGCCAAAACAGCCGGCAAATGATCGGCAAATAACTGTCGGATCACACCGTTCATCTCGCATTTGTGTCTCTTTCTTCTAGTTCAACGCTGCGGATCAGGCGCGGCTAATT
>JAGLDW010001733.1 GCA_023145395.1 Lentisphaeria bacterium
GAAACCCTCACGCCCAAACACTTTTCGTTCAACAGCCCCTACGGAGCTTGTCCCGAATGCCATGGACTCGGATCGAAACTCGTACTTGATCCGGAACTGCTCGTGCCCAACGACTCACTGTCTCTGAAGAAAGGCGCCATCCCCGCTTGGCGCCGCGGCCCAAGAAGACTGATAATCTACTACAATCATCTGATAAGATGTTTGGCCGAACATTTGAATTTTCCCAACCTCAAGACGACGCCGCTCTGCGACATGCCGGACGACATCCGCCGCCAACTTCTACACGGCACCGGCGATACTTCGGTCAAATTCGATTTCTGGATGCGCGGGAAAATGCGGAAAATGGAGAAGCCATTCGAAGGCATCATCCCGAATCTCGAACGCAGATACGTCGAGACCGAAAGCGACGCGGTCCGCGAACGTCTACGCAAAATGATGCGCCCGAAACCATGCGAAACCTGCAGTGGCGCCAGACTCCGTCCGGAAAGCCTCGCGGTCACGGTAGGGGAACTGGGGATACACCAGTTCAACGCCCTCTCAGTGGAAGACGCCGACGTTTTTATGTCGAAACTTCATAAAAAACTTTCGGTCGAGGAGCAACGAATCGCCGAGGAGATAATCCGTGAAATTCGCGGCAGGCTCTCATTCCTCCGCGACGTCGGCCTGGGCTATCTTTCGCTCGACCGCGGCAGCGGAACCCTCTCCGGCGGCGAGGCGCAAAGGATACGCCTGGCGACCCAGATCGGAAGTGGACTCACCGGCGTTCTCTACATCCTGGACGAACCGAGCATTGGTCTGCACCAGCGAGACAACGAGAGATTGCTGAACACCCTCGAACAGCTCCGGGACACGGGAAACACAGTGGTCGTCGTGGAACACGATCTAGACACGATCAGACGTGCCGACCACGTGCTGGATCTCGGCCCGCTAGCCGGCAAACACGGCGGCGAACTCGTGGCCGCAGGAACGGCAGCTGAAATCGCGAAAAAAAAGGGCTCGCTTACGGGCGACTATCTCAGCGGACGCAAGGCCATTCCAATTCCGAAAAAGAGAAGTAAGGGCGTCGGAAAAAAACTGGTGATAAAAGGCGCTCGCCAGAATAATCTGAAGAACATTGATGTAGAGATTCCACTTGGAACATTCTGCTGCGTCACAGGCGTATCGGGTTCCGGAAAGAGCAGTCTGATAGACGACACGTTGAGAATAGCACTCAACCGACATTTTGGAATCGGCACCGAGATTCCGGGCGACCACGACGCCATCGAGGGGCTTGAGGAGCTGGGCAAGGCGATCGTGATCGACCAAAGCCCCATCGGCAGAACGCCGAGATCCAATCCGGCGACATACACGGACGCCTTTGGCGTCATCCGCGAACTCTTCGCTAAACTGCCGGAGGCGAAAACCCGAGGATACAAACCAGGCCGATTCAGTTTCAACGTCAAAGGCGGGCGCTGCGAGGAGTGCAAAGGCGACGGAATGAAGAAAATCGAGATGCAGTTCCTTCCTGACGTATACGTGACCTGCTCGGTCTGCGGAGGCAAAAGGTTCAACGAGGAGACCCGATCGGTGAAGTACAAGGGACGGAACATATCCGACGTTCTCGACATGACCGTCAACGAGGCGGTCGAGTTCTTCTCGGCCATCCCCAGACTACACCGAAAACTCAAAACATTGGCTGATGTCGGACTCGGATACATACACCTCGGTCAACCGGCCACCACTCTTTCAGGCGGCGAGGCGCAGCGCGTCAAACTCGCCGCGGAACTTGCGAAAATCCCCCGCGGCCACACCATCTACATTCTCGACGAGCCAACCACCGGACTTCACATCCACGACGTGAAAAAATTGATGGACGTGCTCTTCATGCTCCGCGACAAGGGAAACACAGTGCTGGTCATCGAGCATAATATCGATCTCATAAAATCCGCCGACCACATTATCGACCTCGGGCCAGAGGGAGGCGACGAGGGCGGCCGACTGCTTGCCTCCGGAACCCCGGAGGAGGTGGCAGCGACTGTCGGCTCGCACACCTCCGCGTATCTCGCAGAGATACTGCGGTAAGCCGGAGATGAGGGGT
>JAGLDW010001734.1 GCA_023145395.1 Lentisphaeria bacterium
GCACGAACGAGACGTGTCTGTACCCCTTTTTCGCAGACAGGTACAGTCCCGCTCTCCGTTTGAGACAGTCCCTTCAGAGGAAGCGGTCCTACTTCGCGCCGAGGTCGCCCTGATGACTTAAAATGTGGAAGCGATCATTGCCTACATACTGCAGCTCCACCGCATCGCCCTGGCTGCCGCTGAGTGAGCCGGTAGATACTGTGGTCGTGGACAGGGTAAAGGTCGCTGTACCGCTCAAAACATTTCCACTTGCAGAGGAATACGTGGCGAAGAAACGCGACCCGTCGGCAGTCATAGCCACACTCGTCCAGTCGCGAGAACCTCCTGCATCACAGCGGGTCCACGTAGTCCCCGAATCCTGCGAAATGAATAAGTATCCCGGATCATAAGCAACCCCTGCCACAATCGTGGCGCCATCGGCAGAACACGCCACACATCGCCACCGTCTGATTCCTGCCTCCGTCCTTGCAACCCAGGTCGCGCCCCCATCTGCGGAGGTGTAAATCGCTCCTCCGAACCAACACGCTGCCACCAGTTTCTGACCCGTCGCCGAAGAAGCTACTGCCCAGTAGTACTCCCCGTTGGGCGCACTTGAACGGGTCCAGGTCACCCCGGAATCTTCTGAAAGGTAGATATCATTGGTGTAAGCTGCCGCAATGATCCGTGAACCATCAGCCGAACAATCCACATCCCGCCACATTCGACTTCCGCTGGTATCCTGCCGGGTCCAGGTGGTGCCCGAATCCCCGGAAGTCCAGATATAGCCCGGCTTACCGTCTGCCACCACCATTACGGTACCATCGGCAGAACAGGACGGCCCACACCATTGCCCTGCCACGCCCACAGAATGAGAGGTCCAGGTCGCCCCGAAATCTTTGGAAACACGCACATTATCTACACTACCATTAAATGCTGCAATGGTACTCCCGTCATCGGATACCGCCAAAACATCTCGATTGGTAGTCCCTGTGGGAAGCGTACTCCAGGTCGCCCCTGAATCCGAAGAGCCGCGCAGGTCAAAGTTGAAACTCGACGAAGCAATCCGGGTACCGTCAGCAGAACAGTCCACATCATACCAATTCCTTGAAGACCCCGCGTTCAGTGCC
>JAGLDW010001735.1 GCA_023145395.1 Lentisphaeria bacterium
GAGGGCCCTCCGAGGGATTCGGAGGATCCAAGAGAGGAGTAGGCGCCGCGGCCAACTGAAGATCCGAGCGACCATGACCCATGAAACCCATGACCCATTCGTCATTGCCGCGCATTTTGAGACCTTAGGGATCCGAGACTACGGCATTGGAACCGCGATTCCTCGTGTTGGATGCGCAAGCGCATTCGATGTCACGGATCAAGACATGGATGCAAGGGGTGAGAGCTACGACTCATTGCTCGACCAAACAGTGGACCGGCTCAATGGAAAGCCGACTAACAACACGTACAATCCGTTCTGGCGCACGGTGTCCGCGCTCACCGCCGGGCGTCAGTACCCAGATATTGGGTGCGGGATCTGCCGAAACGATCAAGGCGTGGATGTGGATGGCCGCCTGTACCCATGCCATCGCTATGTGGGTATGGAGTCGTACGTTATCGGAAACGTCCACTCTGGTCCGGACTTGAACGCGGCAAGACGAGGTTATGAGAGAATCTACGCGACATGGTTCAGCATCTGCAGTGACTGCTGGGCGCGCTACATCTGCAACGGATCCTGCCCCTGGCAGGGCGCTCATTCCGATGGGACGCAGGGCTTGCCGCGGCCCGCGACCTGTGCGAGCGTGAAGCGCAGCATCCACAGGTCCGCCTATCTAGCCAACCTGTTGGCTCGGGAGCCCCTCGCATCCTGACGGGACTTGCACGCGCGCCCTACGCTGCCACTGGATGCCTTGCGGCCACAGAAGAGTGATGCAGACGGAAACGCCAGTTTGCCTGGAGGACAGCGATGAGTGACTCGGAGCCTGGAGACCGGAGAAAGTCGGTGATCACGCGGCGGGAGGCGCTCCGGCGCATCTCCGCCGGCAGCATTACTGGAGCAGTGTTCGTCGTGACCTTTGGCGCATGGGTCCACTCGGCGGATGCGTGGTGTGCATCGGGTGCGCACACCCAGGATGGCATGTGCGGAACGACAGGGGCTGGAGGCGGAGGCTACGCCGAGGATGGAAAGTGCGGTTGCGCACAGACAAACGGCGGTGTGTACAGCGACGAGCCCTGCGGTCAACTCGTCGCCGGCAGCAACTTTGATGTTGACGATCAGTGTGGCGTGTACGACCAGACGTTGTCAGCAGTCGTGCCGGACACGCGAACCTGCAACGTATTGGGTGCGAGCGGGCACTGGAATGAC
>JAGLDW010001736.1 GCA_023145395.1 Lentisphaeria bacterium
ACGAGCCGAACGCCCTTGAGTTGAAGGTTCTTCTGGAATTCGCGCGCAGCCGACTTACCAAGAATGATGTCGAACTGATCAGCCCCAGACTCATCTTCAACAAAGTTGAGAATGTCGTTCAGGAACTCGATCAAGGGAAACGCTTCATCCGCTGTGTTTCCGCCACCGCCTGCGACTGCCACGGGTGGGGCTGACAGGTTCCACAAAGGCAAGCTCGGGCCAACACCGTCGGGCAGTGCGCCGCCATTCATATCGGAGCCGATAAGCGGAGTCGCGAACTCAAACTCCTTTTGACGGGTGATGGCCAACTGAATGGCGCGGGCTGCTCGCATTTCGCGAGACTGCGCCATCCGCCGAGCCTTCGCCTCATTCTCAGAGCTTGACCAAGTCGCACCCTCTCGGAAGTAGTCAGGCAGGCGCTGATACGCGATATCATCTTCAAAGCCGAGAAGCTTAGTTTCCCAGTCGACGGTGCTTGTATACTCGTGGCTGACCTTGGGGCGAGGTGTCCCAAGTGCGCGCCCACCGCGACGGCCGTTCATGCCATGGGAAAACGCTGCGCCTGTGTCGCCGACGAGGAACGACCCGGTGAGGTGCGCGCCGACGTTGATCTTGTGACGATCACGGATCGCAACGTCAGCAATGAAGCCCTTGCGCGCGCCAGCGTGGCCATCAAAAGCGATCCCGGTCAGGATCTCTCGCGACTGAATTGTGGTGAGTGGCTTCGACATTACATCACCCCTTTCTCAATTTCACAGCGACCAAAGTTGCCCGCGGTGATGGTGTCTGGATCGGAAGAAGACAGGGCGCCACCTTGACCGCCAAACATTCGTGCGGGCAGGAAGCGCGCGACATGCTTCTGGGTGGGCAAGGCTTTCTGGAGCCGTCCCGCTGCTGCGAGCTGGAGCGGCGCATTTACATCAGCCGCCACAAGTGAGGCTGATGTAATGAACGGCCCAACTCCGCTGCGGCGCACTGCGATGATTTCGCCATCAGTGCCGCCGCTCACTGCGAAGCCTGCAAAGACAGCCTCTTCGCCTGCAATCGCGACACGAATCTCATTCGAAGCGCCGCCCGTGAAGGCGCAAGCCTGATTTTCCGTGATGGTCACAGTCGCCGCAACCACGCAGCTCAGTAGATTGCTCATTCCTTCACCTCTTTCAAAGCGTCTTCAAATGGAAGGCTGCGACCCTCGGCGCGCGCAACAGCTTGAAGCTTGTGAGCCTCCGCGGTGCGAGTCGCACCCATGGCTGCTTCACTCAAATCCACCTCATTGGTACCGCTGAGCCCAACAGCTCCGGGCTTCGGTGCGTGTGCATGCGCAGGCATCAGGCCAAGTGCACCCTCGGTGGCCTCA
>JAGLDW010001737.1 GCA_023145395.1 Lentisphaeria bacterium
ATGGCCACAATGTCGTCTTTCATGAGTTTGCCCATCAGTTGGATGCTCAGGACGGCTCAATGGACGGGGCACCAATTCTATCAGATCACTCGATGTACACAACTTGGGCCCGCGTGCTTGAACAGGAATACGAGCGCTTACAGCAGGACACGGCGCTCGGCAGAGAAACCCTGCTCGACCAGTACGGAGCCACCAACCCTGCCGAGTTCTTCGCCGTGGCGACCGAGTTCTTCTTCGAGAAGTCGCGGCAGCTTCGCCAACAGCTCCCGCAGCTGTATGAGGAGCTACGCCGCTACTACAAGCAGGACCCGGCAAACCGTACCATGTGAAGCGCCCCTCAGTCGGGAAGGATCTCGGAGAACACACGCTCGAAGTTAGCGTAGCAAACCTTCTCCACCTGCCCAGTGCTAAGTCCGGCAGCGAGGAGAAGATCAGGAAGCTTCACGTAGTCGGCGATCGATTCGATCCCTGTCGGTGTGCTGCTGGTCCCATCCAGGTCACCGCCGAGACCGATCACGTCCTCTCCGCCGACATCAATCGCCTGCAGCATGTGGCGTACGATCCAATCGATCGCTGGCCGCGGAAGTCCTCTTTCTTCCGCACGCAGCCTTTCTTTCTCGTCCCGCGAGACGCCCGGCTCAAGTGAGCGCTGCCAGCGCGGGAAGGCCTGCACGTAGTAGTCCGGATCAAGGAAGGAAGGGGACAGGTTGATCCCCATCACCCCGCCGTGATCTGATAACGTGCGGATCATGTCATCTGTGAGGTTACGCAACGTCGGGCAGAGCGAGCGGCAGTTGGAGTGGCTAGCGATGAACGGGCGCTTGCTGATCTCGCAGACATCGGCGAACGCCTTATCTGAAAGATGCGAGACATCGACCATCACCTGCAGCTCCTCGGAAAGCTCGATCAGCTTCTTCCCCTCAGCCGTCAGCGGGGTATTGGTCCCAAAGGCCGTCCCTGAGAAGGGATTGTCCTGCCAAGCGGGGATGATGTCGCGCACGCCAAGCTCGTGAAAATGGCGGAGACTCTCGGCTCGACCTTCGAGCGGGTCCGCCCCCTCAAGGCCGATGATCGCGGCAATTCCTTCGCCCCCATCACATGATGCGCGCAACCCGCCGGATGTCTTCACTATTCGCAGCGAACCACCACTCTCATCGGCCATCGAATAGATCTTGCCGATCATCGACTCGGCGCGTTCCCGCTCCTGACCGGGACTGTGCTCGCTCAACACGAAGCAGGCGAATACTTGCGCGCACGAGCCCGCTTCCACGAGCTG
>JAGLDW010001738.1 GCA_023145395.1 Lentisphaeria bacterium
CCCGAGATTCTCAGGAACGCAATCCTCTCGTTGGTCGATTCGACCTCTGGGGGTGCGCAATGATTTCAGGCGGCACACTACCGACAACAAATTCCGAAGGAGGATACGGCTCTGCTGGAGAGCAACCGGAGCGGCGGGGGATGCCGAAGGGCTTTGTGCCCGGCTGCACGGAGGGTGTGACGCCCTCCGTGCGGCATGTCTCCGGGGCGGGTGCCAAGAGCCCTTTGGCCCGATGCGTCAAACTCCGGGGGTTCGGGGGCAGAGCCCCCGCGGCGGAGGCTGTTGGCTGCGAGGGGGAGCCCCGGGGTGTCCTGATTTCCGTCGGTATCCGGCTCACCTTTGCCGTTGGTATGGGCGGGGCGTTCGGGCAGAATGCGGGCATGTCAGTTGAAAAACTCTTCAAACAAGCCCTCGCCCTGCCGGATCCATGGATTGTCACCGCCTGTGATTTTGATTTGGAGCGCAAAGAGATGTCCATCGAGATTGATTTCGAGCGGGGAAGCCGCTTTGCCGATCCCGGGAGCGGGGAGCTGTGCCCGGTTCACGACACTGTGGCAAGGACTTGGGAACATTTGAAGTTCTTCGAGCACCGGACCTTGCTCAAAGCCCGCGTTCCCCGGATCAAAACGCCCGAAGGCAAAGTCAAAACCGTGGAAGTTCCCTGGGCGCATCCCCAGAGCGGCTTTACCCTGCTCATGGAGGCCTTCCTGTTGGGAATGGCCAAGGTTCTTGCGGTGGCCGAGGTATCGCGCCAGACCGGAGTGAGCGAGGACCGCATCTGGCATCTGATCCGCACCCGGGTCGAGGAGGCCTGGAAACAAGAGGATTGGTCCTCCCTGGAGAGGCTCGGCGTTGACGAGACCTCGACGAAGAAAGGCCACAATTACGGCACGGCCTTCCTCGAAATCGACGGGAAGGAAACGAGCCGGGGGCGGGGAGGATCCAAGGTGGCCCGGTTACTGTTCTTCACCCCCGGCAAGGACAAGGACACCTTCAGGGAGTTCTGTGAGGAGCTGGAGCGCCGCGGAGTAAACAGGGAGCAGGTCAGCGAGGTGGCGATGGACATGTCCCGGGCCTTCATCGCGGGAGCCGGAGAGTATTTCCCCGACGCCGGAATCTGTTTCGACCGCTTTCACGTCATGAAACTCTGCGGCAAGGCATGCGATGATGTGAGAAAGGTGGTCGGCATTAACAACGGGGGGCTTCCGGTGGGGGCGACCTGGGCTCTGCGGGGCAACGAGGAGCGTCTCAAGGAAGAGCAGCTTGCGTTGCGCAAACAACTCTGCAGGGACCACTCGCAAATCGCGAGGGCGCTCTCCATCAGGGAGTTTCTGGCAGACACGTGGAACTACCGGGATCGGGACATGGCGGAGGATCATTTGAAGTCCGTGATTTCCTGGTGCCAGCGGTCTCGCCTCGAACCCTTCGTCAAGCTCGGGCGCAGCCTGAAAGCCCACTGGGAAGGCATCATGGGATACTTCCAGAACTACACGACATCAGCCGCCATCGAGGCAATCAACGGGCTTCTCCAACTCGCCAGGCGCAGAGCCAGAGGATACCGGAGATTTGAGAACTTCCGGGCCATCGCTTACTGGATCGCGGGAGGCTTTGATGTGCAAATTGCGAAAACAGCTACCCACTAAATGTTCAGGAGCGCCGCCTGGAATCACATTCCCATCGTTATCCGGGGTCCACCACGACCCACGGAGCAAGAATCGATCGATCAAAGTTGTGCTTTGTTTTGCCATCTTTTTTTACCCCAACGTCAAAGGCCACCCAACCGCTACCGGG
>JAGLDW010001739.1 GCA_023145395.1 Lentisphaeria bacterium
TCTCCTCCGTCTATCGTCTCGCCCTTGATGACGATGCCGAAGAGGCGGGTTAGAATTTTATTGTAGGACGCGCTTCCCGTATACGGGAGCGTGTGTGGATTATGTTTGAGAGAATTCCTCCGCCAAGGAAGCTGATGGCGAACCCGATGGGGAAATACCAGATCCAGGAGACGTCGGTGGTCTGAAGCCAGAGGGTGAGTCCGATGCTGAGTGCGGCGGCGGGGATCCAGGCTTTGAAGGTGCCGCGTTTTGTGAGCAGACCCAGCAGGAAGAGGGCGAGGACGGGAGCGCTGAAGAGTCCCATGAAGGTGGCAAAGGTTTCGATGATGCCGCCGGCTTTAGAAATGAAGAAGAGGTAGATGGAGAGCGCGGTGGCTAACACCCCAAGTAGGGCGGTGACGATGCGTGCCAGCCGAACGGCCTGTGCATCCTCTTTTTTTCCAAGGATTGGGAAAATGAAGTCGTTAACGACGACGGTGGCCATGGAGTTGATGCCGGAGTCCATGCTCGACATGGCGGCGGCGAAGATGGCGGCGATCAGCAGGCCGGAGAGTCCGGTGGGGAGCACGTGGGCGATGAAGTAGGGGAAGATTTGGTCGCCTTGAATGGTTTCGGGAAGTGCGCCAGGATGGGTTTGGTAATAGGCAAAGAGACCCAGTCCAATGAAGAGCAGTAGGCTGACGATGAAGAAGTCGGTGGTTGCATTAAAGAGAATGGCCTTGGTCATGCCCCGTTTGGTTTTGGTGGCGAGGAGTCGCTGGACGGTGACTTGATCGGTTCCGTAGTCTTGCATCATCTGGAAGAAGAAGGAGATGGCGACCCCGGTGAGGGTCATGCGCCAGAGGCTAATGGATCCGTCGAGTTTCAGGTGGTCGTGCTGTTGCGCAAAGGTGAGGATGCCAGAGATGCCGTCGGGCGCGAGGCGGGTCAGGAAAACGGCAACGACGATGGCCCCGCCGATCAGGGTGATGAACTGTACGACGTCGGTCCATAGTACGGCGGCCAGTCCGCCCGCAACGGTGTAGAGGGTGGCGAGAATGCCCATGGT
>JAGLDW010000174.1 GCA_023145395.1 Lentisphaeria bacterium
CCGCCGCAAGCCCGGCAATCTAGCCTACCAGGAGTTTGAGGGTGATGGCGTGGTGGTGACCGCCTCGTCGAATGCCGCAGGAAAATATCGGCGACCCGACAACGCCTTGTGGCACGTGGTGGACGGAGTCGTGGACACGACCGACCGCTACAAGGCGCTTACCTGGCAGGACACAACCGAGAACCAAGCGCCGGACTGGGTCGCGATCAAATTGGTCAAGGCCCAGGCCGTTGGCCGGGTGGTCGTCTATCCCCTCGAGCAGAGCTTGAAAGACTACAGTGTGCAGGTGTTCATCGAGGGTGCCTGGAAGGACATCGCCAGCGCCCGTGGCCAGAAGGCCGGCAAGTTGACGCACAGCTTCGAACCCGTCAACACAGATCGCGTGCGGCTGCTCATCACAGCGACCCACGGCCCCATCGCAAAAGTCGCCGAAATGGAGGTGTACGCCCAATGAACACATTCACACGCAACGCGCTGCTCTGGTCGCTGGTGGGGACGTTGGTTGCCCTTGGGGAGCCGGGAAAGCAGCGGAATTGGCGTTGGACCTTCGAGGAGGCGGACGGACTGAAGATCCACGAGGCGTCCGGACAGGTAAAACCGGGCGCCATTCTCCATGAAAGCCGGGGCGTGCAACGTGTGCGCGGTCGTAGCGGAATGGCTCTCGAGTTTGCGGGCGGCGACCGACGCCAGCGAAGCCAGGCAGGTTGCGTTCTGCTCAACGGACTGGAGCAAGTGGACTGGAGCCAGGGCCTGACGGTGGAGGCGTGGGTGTTCTTCACGAAACTGGAGCGTCCGGCCACCTATGAGATTGTCTCCGCGACCAAGGGTGACCGCGGACCGGGCTGGCGGCTCATGATCAGCTGGGAGAGCCTCTGGCTGCGCACGGGCGAGGGCGGCGCGGGCACGACGTGGGGCGCTGGCTCCAATCCCAGCGCAACTCGCTTCAAACCGGGGCAATGGTATCATCTGGCGGGAACCTATGACAGCTCCGTGTTCCGGGTGTATGTAGATGGTGTCCTAGCCGGACAGAGCGAGGCGAAGTTGACGCTGCCACCGGGAGCACCAATCGTGTACGTGGGCTCCTATCAAGGCGGGTTCGCCTACGGATTGAACGGTATTGTGGACGATGTGCGGCTCTGCAATCGCGCGCGGAGTCCGGTCGAAATGATCGCCAGAGCCAAGCTGGGGCGCGAGTAGACAGTCAACGGTGAATGAGATACAGGCATTGACACGAAATTGTCGCGAGCTACGCTATGACATCGAGGCTCCTGCAAAACCCAACGAGAGCCGCGAGTGTTGCCGTTCTCCCGCGATTGCTGGATCACTCCCGCCACAAGGGCGGGCCGTCTCGCTTCGCTCGGCTGAGAGCGCATGTTGAGCTGGTTTTGTCCCGGTGGCGCCAGTGCATACCTGGCGATCTGTGCTGGTGCCACCGACGGCAAAGACCTGCTTCGCGACTTCTTTGGAGAAGGTCAGCAGAACGACGATAGCAACGGCGTCGATGTCGATGGCAAGCACTGGATCGAGCTCCACCATCCGAGGATTAGCTGATGTTCGAGATTCGGACAACTGAGGATATTGAGCTTCTGCGGGAAAGCTGCGAACTCGAATGCAAGAAAGCCGGGGGGCGTGACGGACAAGGCGCAGTACCGGAATCCTTCTGGGAAACCTATTCCGCCATGGCCAACACGGATGGGGGAATTGTGCTGCTCGGGGTAAAGGAGACCAACGAGCATTTCTCGATATCCGGGCTCCCGGATTCGGACAGGCTGAGACGGGACATCTTCTCGACCGCAAACAACCAGTCCAAAGTCAGCGTCAATCTGCTCGTCAATGCTTCGATTCTAGATATTGACATCGACGGCAAGACGATTCTGCGAATTGATGTTCCCCGAGCTCCCCGTGCGCAGCGTCCGGTCTTTCTGAACGGCAATCCACTTGTGGGCAACGCCTACCGGCGACTGCACGAAGGCGACCAGAAACTCCCTGACGAGGCGGTCAAGCGGATGCTGGCCGAGCAGATGGAGGACAGCCGAGACAGCGGCATTCTCCCGCCGGGTTTCACGCAGCGCGACCTGGCACAGGAGTCCATTCGTGTCTACCGCCAGACACATCAGAACCTCAATCTGGACCATCCATGGGGTAAACTTGACGATTTGGCCTTTCTCGAACGGATCGGCGTGTGGCGGGAAGACCGTGTGAGTGGTGAGGTCGGTATGACCCGAGCCGGGCTTCTGATGTTCGGCACGCACCCGGCGATTCAGCAGGCATTCCCGCATTATATGCTGGACTACCAGGAACGGCCGGAGACAAAGACGAAACTGCGCTGGGTGGATCGCGTGACGCTGGATGGCGCCTGGTCGGGCAACCTGTACGATTTCTACCGAAAGGTCTATCCAAAGCTGGTCGCTGAACTGAAGACCCCATTTCAGATTGAGGGTGGTCAACGCAGGGAGGAAACCCCTGTACACGTTGCCTTGCGCGAAGCTCTGGTTAACGCCCTTGTGCATGCCGACTATTCGGATCGCGCTTCGATTCTGGTGGTGAAACGGCCGGACATGTTCGGATTCCGCAATCCCGGAACCATGCGGATTCCTGTTGAGATCGCTCTCAAGGGCGGCGAAGCCGACTGCCGCAATCGACTGCTGCACCAGATGTTCCGCTACATCGGCTTGGGCGAGCAGTCTGGTTCGGGGATTCCCAAGATCCTTGAGGGATGGAAGCTCTCTCATTGGCGGGCACCGCTTCTGCATGAGAAGACGGAACCGTACGACCAGACGATTATGGAATTGCGGATGCTTGATCTGTTCCAGCATGATGTGGTGGATGCGCTCCGCGAGATCCTTGGTTCAAGATATGACCAGCTTGAATATGCGGGCCAGGTAGCCATGGTCCTGGCCATGACCCAGGAAACTCTCACCCACACGCGTCTGGCACAGTTGACGGTAGACCACCCGGCCGACCTGTCGCGTGTGTTGCATCGCTTGGTCCATGAGGAAGAGCTCCTGACATGTGAGGGGAGTGGTCGCGGTGCGGTGTACCACCTTTCCGGTCTCGAACTGCCGCATCCCGACGATGTCTTCGGTGAAGACACGAACTCCCCAGATAGCGAGCCGAGCTCCCCGAATTTGACGCCGAGCTCCCCGGATAACGGCACAAGCTCCCCGGATAACGGCACAAGCTCCCCGGATAACGGCACAAGCTCCCCGGATAACGCGTCCATGGGAGATGGGGATGGAGGCGCTATGCGCGACGCTGCCGGGCGATTGGTTTCTCCACTCTTGGAGAAGGGGCCTGTCGTTGACAGCTTGGGGCACCTTTCAGTTGCTGCGTTGGCTAGACTCAAATTATTGGCCGCACCAGCTCGCGAAAAGAAACGGTTGAACCCTTCTGTAATGCGTGCGTTGCTCACTCGGATTTGCTCCGAGCACTATGTGACTATTGGCGTCCTGGCCGAATTGGTGAATAGACAACTTAAGAGCCTGCAAAGTCAGTATCTGACACCCATGGTCAAAGAACACAAACTGCATTTGGCCTTTCCAACCAAGCCCAATGATCCACGCCAAGCCTACATTGCTGCTTCGCCCTCCGGAACGGATGGCAGCCGGGAAGACGCTTCCGCATGATGTTTGCTTCCGGACAACGAGTGACGCATGGCGATTTTGGCGAAGGCGTGATTGTTGCTGTATCCCCGGACGGCCATGCCTAGGCATTCTTCTCCACGAGTGAACGGGCATCTTCATTGTGATAGGGTGAAAACATGGCATATCAAGATGTGATGGACGATATCCGGGCCTGTGTCGAGGGGCGTCGGCCGACGCGTCTCCCGGTGTTCGCCCTGGGTCTGGAACTCGACATGCTCTGGCAGGGCCGCACCTGTCATGAGAGCCGCATGGACGTCGAGAAGTCCGTCACGGGCATTCTGCATGCGGTGGACCATTTCGACTACGATTGGGCGATGGTCTTCCCGGACGACTACATCGAGTTCGAGCCACTCGGACTGGACATGATCGACGATCCCGAACACCCCGCCATGGTCGCGAGCTATCTGCCCATGACGCGGGACACGCTCGCGGGCTTTCGCCTGCCGGATCCAGCGCGTGACATGCGGTTGCCCATTCATCTGGAAATGCTCCGCGGGGTCCGCGATGGGGTGGGGGACACAGCCTGCGTCACCGGGCGCATCGCCGCGCCCTTCTCGACCCTGGGACTGATCTACGGAATCGAAGAGTTGATGGTGCAGATGATCTTCGAACCGGATTTGGTCCAGGAGAATCTGACTTTTTTCATCGAGCACCAGATCGCCTTCGGCAGAGCGCAGATCGAAGCGGGGGCGCATGCGCTCTGGCTGGGCGACTGCGTGGCATCGTCTCAATTCCTTTCGCCCAATAACGTTGCGGAGTTCGCAATGGATGCCGCAGCGGCGGTTGCCGAGGAACTTGTGAACGACGGCGCGATCGTCATCTACCACACGGCCGAGACTTCCCTTGAACACCTGAAGCTCCAAGTCCAGCTTCCGGCGAGCATGGTGAATGTTGGCGAGGGAGTGAGCATCGCCGCGCTACGGGCCAAATTGGGTCCGGAACGTTGTCTGATGGGCAACTTCGACCCGATTCTGCTACGCGATGGAATCCCCGAAGAGGTCGCCGCAGCCACCGAGGCCATGGTTCGCGAGAATTGCGCGACGCCGGGAGGATACATCTTCAACACCGGCGAGGGCGTCATGGCCAATTCCCCTGTGGAAAACGTCGAGGCCATGATGCGCACGGCCAGGAAAATAGAGAACCACGAATGAACACGAATGAACACGAATTGATTCACAAGGAAGAAGTGTTCGAGGTCGTGGGTTGTGCGATGGAGGTCTTGAATGAACTGGGGCACGGCCTGCTGGAGAAGCCGTACGAAAACGCTCTGGTCGTTGAGTTTGGACTGCGAGACATCTCGGTGCAACAGCAATCGCGATATGGTGTGATGTACAAGGGCGTACAGGTCGGCGAGTACATACCCGATCTGATCACGCACGGGAAGCTGGTCGTGGACACCAAGGTGATTGAGCGAATCACGGACCACGAACTGGGGCAGATGATGAACTACCTGAAAATCACAGGTTTGAGGGTGGGACTCATCCTGAACTTCAAGCAGGCGAAACTGGAGTGGCGGAGAGTTGTTCTCTGAAGAACCAGAGCCCATGGGACAGGAACCACGAATGAACACGAATAGACACGAATGGCTCCATGAGGAAGCAAAGTCGATGGTTGATCACGCTGTAGGTCAGGGGGTTTCAGGTCACACACGGTGGTCCGTTTCAGACGAACGGACCGGCCACGTAACCCAGACATGCCCGGAAATCCCTTGGCTCGGATCTCTGCCTCCCCGCTTTATTCGTGTGTATTCGTGTCCATTCGTGGTTCTGCCTTGTGTAAACGGAGTACAGACGCGCGATGAATAAAGCAACAACCAGTCAGCAGGCCGAGATGCTTCGAAAGATGATCGAGATCCGTCGGTTCGAGGAGGAGGTCAAACGCCTCTACCGAGCCAAGGAGATCACGGGCGCCATTCATCTGTACATCGGGCAGGAGGCGGTGGCCGTGGGCGCCTGCAGCGCGCTGCGCGATGATGATTTTGCTACCAGCACGCACCGTCCGCATGGTCACTGCATCGCCAAAGTGGGAGATCTGCCGAGGACCATGGCCGAGATGATGGGGCGGGAAACAGGGCTGTCCGGCGGCTTTGGTGGATCCATGCATCAGTTCTGCAAAGAGAAGGGGTTTCTGGGAGGCAATGGCATCGTCGGCGGTGGCATGGGCATCGCGCTTGGCGCCGCTTTTTCCGCGCAACGACGGGGAACAGACCAGGTGACCGTCTGCTTTTTCAGCGATGGCGCCTCCAATCAGGGCGTTCTCTCCGAATGCCTGAATCTTGCGGCGTTGTGGAAGCTGCCCGTGATCTTTCTCTGCGAGAACAACCGCTATGCCGCGACCACTTCCGTCGTGCAAAGCACGAGCACAGAGGATATTGCGCCTCGTGCCGAGCCTTACGCCATTCCCTGGGACATCTGCGATGGCAATGCCGTGCTGGAGGTTCGCCAATGCGTTGGCAAAGCCGTTGCGCGGGCAAGAGGGGGAGGAGGCGCCACCTTTATCGAAGCAAAAACCTATCGAGTGGAACCCCACTGCGGAATCATCGCGGACACGCGGGATGAGGAGGAACTGTCGCTTTGGATGTCTCCCGAGCGAGATCCCATCCATCGCTTCGAGCACCTTCTTCTACAGGAGGGAGCACTGTCCGAGAAGGAGATCCAAGACGTGCACGCGGCGGTGGAAGCGGATCTCGAAAGTGCCATCGCCTTCGCTCGCGGCAGTTCTCCGCCACCACTTGAGCTGATCACAGGGCGTCGGTACGACGTGGGTGTCCAGCCAGCGGACACTGCGGAGTCCGCAAGTTCTCCCGCCGTGACTGGCTCTTCGCGGAGCCTGTCCTACGCCGATGCCATCTGCGAGGCCCAGCGGGAGGAAATGGAGCGGGACGAGACCGTGTTCGTGATTGGCGAGGATGTGGATATCGAGGGGGGAGTCTTCAAGCTGACGCGCGGACTTCTTGAGGCGTTCGGCCCAGAGCGGGTGGTGGGCACGCCGATCAGCGAGGAGGCCTTCTGCGGACTGGCCGTGGGAGCCGCCATGGCGGGATTGCGCCCGGTGGTCGAGATCATGTACATCGACTTTATCCTCATGGCCATGGATCCGATCATCAACCAAATGGCCAAGATTGGCTTCATGTCGGGGGGACAGTTCAGCATGCCTGTGACGATTCGCGCCCAGGCGGGTGCGGGGACGGTCGAAGGCGCGCAACACTCCCAGAGCTTCGAGGCCTGGTTCGCCCACACTCCCGGCTTCAAGGTCGTGATGCCCGGCACCGCCTACGACGCCAAGGGACTTCTGCGGTCGGCCATCCGCGACGATGGCCCCGTGCTGGTCATCGAGAACCGTTTGTTGTTCTACGAGAAGGAGGATGTGCCCGAGGGCGAGTGGCTCGTGCCTATCGGTCAGGCCGAAGTCGTGCGGGAGGGGACGGATGTCACCGTTGTGGCGCTGGGCTACACGCGGCGCAAGGCATTGGCGGCGGCGGAAAGCCTGGAGGGGACCATCTCCGTGGAGGTCGTCGATCCCCGCACTATCGTGCCGCTGGACATGGCGACCATCGGCGAGTCCGTGCGCAAGACGGGGCGGCTGCTGGTGGTGCACGAAGCACCCACCCGCAATGGCTTCGGCGCGGAAATCGTCCGGCGCGTCATCGACGAGTGCTTCGACTATTTGGATTCGCCACCTAGAGTTCTAGGCGGAGCGAATGTGCCCGCCCCTTTCAGCCCGAGTCTCGAGCAAGCCTGCATTCCGCAGGTGGACACGATTGTAACAGCGATCCACACGGTGTATCCCTGAGGAATTGCTGCCTACAGTGGCGCGGGACGTCCCGGACCGCAGGTTGGCCTCTTCTTGAGGCAGCTCTCGGTCCCGGAGGTCCCGAACCACTAGATTGGGCATGAAGTTTCACGAACACAGACTGAGAGCCTGGAACGAGGAGAGTCAGAGAATGTCTGAGAAACCATCGAAGCAAGACTGCGATACCACCATCGCACGGACGTTCACCGAGGAAATGACTCGCGTGCTTCCGGAGGAGAAGCCCTATGCCTACCACGAGCGGCTGGCAACGGAACCCGTGCATGTGGCCAGGCGGGATCCCGAAGCTCTGCCGGAGGATGACGAACTTGCCTTGCCCGAGCAAGGCTGGCGTCTGATCTGGAATCCGCGGAGTTCGCAGGTTCTCGGGCACGCCGTCTCGGACTTCGAGGACTACCTGCAGACCTCCATGCAGGTGCGTGTGACCGTCGAAGCACACGACGCGTTGGCGGGTTGGCAGGAGATGAGCCAGTGCATCGTCGTCGGCACGCGGGAGCAGATGCCCGGCTGCGGCGAGGAACTGCAGGGACCAAAGGACTATGAGATTGTGGTCACGCCGGAACGGGTGACGGTGTGCGGCTACGATGAGTCTGGAGCCATGTACGGTCTCTTCCACCTCGAGGCCCGCATGAATCTGCGCGGGGGACCGTTCCTGCCCAGGGACTTGGCGACCGTTCGACACAGCGTCCACGAGACACGCATGGTTCTCTCCTGGATGGGCTGGATGGAATGGCCGGACCGCCTCCTCTCCCACCTGGCACACGATGGCTTCGACGGCATCTTCGCGTCTGTCTACGCCAACCCGAATGGAGACCGCACCACCGCCGACAATTCTCCGGAGTTCTATGCCCGTCTGCTCCACCGGATCCGCTTCCAGGATCCAGCGGCGATCCGGGATCTGATCGACCGGGCCGCGCGCTACGGAATCAAGGTCTACACACCCATCATCTACCAGTATGAGGGCACGCCCGAGAGCGAGGCCGGGCTGCGCTCTCTGGTTCAGGATATTGTGAAGGAATTCCCCGATATCCGAGGATACATCCTGCTCACCGAGGGTTTCTGGTACGGCAAATGGGGCGGAGGGCACGGCGCGGACAAGGAGTATCTGCAGAACTGGGCGCGCAATTGGTGCAAGGCGGTTGCCATCGTGGCCGAAGAGTGCCATCGCGTGGACCCAACCATCGAGATTCTCCCATGGGAGTACAACATCGATTTCCGGCCGCAGAATGTGGACATGAAACGCTACTTCATCGAGCAATTGCCCGATGGCACGACACCGTTCCTGACCTGGGAGAATGGGAAGGGCTTTGAGCTCGACGGAATGCCCGGTTTCCTGCGGGACTATTCGCTGAACCAAGTGGGCCCGGCGGAGGTGACCGATGCGCAGATCGCCACGGCTCGCGAGCGAGGCATGAAGGTCTACTGCAAGGCGGATTCGTTCGCCTCGTGGCAATTCGGCACCATCCCCTATCTGCCCTTCCCGTACCAGTGGCACAAACGCTATCAGGCGCTGGAAAAATATCGGGTGAACGGCACACTCGAGAGCTGGAGCAGCGGCTACAAACCCAATTTCATCGCGGAGCTGCGAGGTTGGTATTGCTGGAGCGATGCACCTCCCCTCGACGAGTTGCTCGGGGCGATCGCGGCCCGCGATTTCGGGGCCGAAGTCGGAGACATGGTA
>JAGLDW010001740.1 GCA_023145395.1 Lentisphaeria bacterium
TGACACTGGCGCCGATCACGCGATCATTGTCTCGGTCGATGCCTGCGCCGTGGACTTGAGCGTGCTCGACCGGGTTCGGGATGTGCTCGCGGAACGGCTTCCCGACATGGATCCGCGCAAGCTGATCGCGAGCGCCACGCACACCCACACGGCGCCCTTTGCAGGATGCGGGGTCGTTCTCCAGAAGGATGCCGACTACATGGATGATATTCTGGCGAAATATCCAGACTACATGACCACCGCCGAGTATACGGATCTCCTCGTCGAGGCGCTTGTCTCCGCCGCCTGCGAAGCCTGGAACACTCGTTCCGCCGGTGCTCTTGGCTGGGGGTACTCCTACGCCGTCGTTGGTGAAAATCGCCGGGTTCGCTACTTCGATGACCGTGCCGTCATGTACGGCTCCACCGCTCTGCCGGATTTCTCTCATATCGAGGGGCATGTGGACCATGGTGTCAATCTGCTGTTCTGCTACGACGCGGATACGAAACTGACCGGAGTACTCGTGAACCTGGCGTGTCCGTCACAGTGCAGCGAGGGGGGGCAGGACTATGTCTCCGCAGACTATTGGCACGAGGTCCGCGAGGAACTTCGGAAGCGCTACGGTTCCGATCTTTTTGTACTGCCACAGTGTTCGGCCGCCGGGGACCTGTCGCCCCATCGGCAGATTGCCGCTCCTGCGGAAGACCGGATGCTTCGGCTGAAGTATGGCGAGGGGCTGGCCCGTGGAAGCAATACGGCGCTGCGACGGGATCTCGCCAAACGGATTGGCTACGCTGTCGATGATGCCGAGCCATGCGCGCGTCAAGATCTTCAAAGCCATGCCGAAATGATCCACACTTGGCTGGATCTCGATCTGCCGCATTGGGATGTGACCGAGACGGAATATGAGGATGCGAGAAAAGAGATCGCCGAACTTGAGAAGACGATTGCCAAATTGGAGGGTGACGATCCGTTGGGACGCGCTCTGACCAGTGCGCAGTCACGCCGAGGCTGGTGTGGGCGGGTAGTTGAGCGGTATGAGTCTCCGCCTGCCTCCGTTCCCGCCCAGGTCAATGTGATGCGCTTGGGCGCCATTGCCTTCGTCACGGTGCCCTTCGAGTACTACCTCGATTTCGGGGACC
>JAGLDW010001741.1 GCA_023145395.1 Lentisphaeria bacterium
TCCGCCCGCGGAGCTTGCGGTGGCTCTTCTCTCGGCCCGTGATGATATCGTGCTTCTTGAGCGAAACCATATCCGTGCGGTGCTCAAGGAGAAGAGCCTGAACATGGCCCAACTGGGCATTGGGCGGGGAGTTTCCGCCTTTGGCGCCGAGCTTGGCGTCGAGCTTCTTGTCGTTGTCTTGCCAAAGGCGAGAAAACCCCGCGAGGCGGGTGCAGTGGTCGTGTTTGACAGTGGTGCCGGTTGGAGACTCGTCGATCGGGCGCTGGAGAACGGAGGCGCCGAGGCACAGGCTGCGGACATCGTGCGGGCCGTCCAAGTGGCACTCCGTCGCCGTGCCGACGCCACGCCTGCCACAAGTCTGATCGTGCTGAAATCGAGCAATGTCAATCTGACCTTTGCGCAGTTCGCAGAGCGAGATGCGACCTTGCGGCGGTTGCTCGTGCGCCGATTTGTCGATGCGGGTGTGCGCGTTCTGGAACGCAATCACCTGGCACACACGAGCATCGACCGGTTGCTGGGCACGCAGAATGAGGCTTTGCCTGCCGCCAATTGGCATGTTTATCTCCGCTTTGAGCGTGTCGGGATGCACCTTGTGCCACAAGCATCGCTCGTATTGCGGAGCCATGCTGGCAAGAAACGCGTGCTCTGCACGGTTTCCGCGTCTCGTGAGGAGACGGGTGCGGCAGTGGCCCAGATGACCGGTACGCTCCTCCAGGAACTTGGCGCGCAAGCCGATTCTGCCCCGCTCGACCCCGCTCAGGAGGCAGAGCTTCTGCTCGACGAGGCAAGCTATCTCGGTCTTGCAGGTTCCGTCGCCGAGGCACTGGCGGCGGCGGAAAGCGCGGCGGCGATTGCCCCGTCCCGGAAGCTGGACGCCATTGTGCGTGGCTGGCGTTGGTGCCTGTGCAACGACTTGGTTTTGAATCACAGGACGGATGCCGATGCCATGGGCTATGTCGCGGAGGTCTTGCCTGAGCTAGTCGATGCGGAGCTTGCGCGCGCTCATACCGCGCAGCGCCTGGAGCGATATTGGAAGGTTGAGGGCGAGCAGGTGCGCTGGAACCTCGTGACTTCGGGTCCAGGCCAACTCTCGCGGTGCCTCAATCGCCATTCAGGGCCGGAGTCAGTTGCGTTCGCGAACAAGGATGCCGTGGCGTCGATTCGCGCGGAATGCCGACGATTTGCTTTGGAGGTTCTCCGTTTTCGTCTCCAGCTTGTGCTTGAGGCGGACGGGGAACCCACGATGTATCTGGATCCCCTCCTCGCAAGT
>JAGLDW010001742.1 GCA_023145395.1 Lentisphaeria bacterium
GATCGGTGGCTCGGCTTCGCGATCAGGTGGGTTTGAAGAAGAAGACCCGCGTGCAGGCGGACATAGTGTTTGACGACTTGGTCGAACGGCTGCTCCGGATTGCGGAGGAGGCGCCGGACATGGGGCGCGCCAACCGCGCTTGGCTTGCCTGCAGGCGCCTGGTCCAGAAGGTGTGTCCGGGACCGAGCGGCATGAGGCGGTCCCACTACCTCGCATTGCTCAAGGGCCTCCTGAAGGGCAAGTACGAGCCGGACTGGCGACTCGTCGAGGATGTGGCGCACTACTGCAAGCCACGGACGGATGAGGAGGGCGCGGAGTATTTCGCATTGCTCGAGTCCGCTCGCGCATCCCATCGACGCTACACGGGGACGGATGAAGGGTGGAGCGGGTGTCGTTTGGCGGAGAGGGCCGCACGAGAAAGGATTCGCTTGTGTGCGGAAAGACTGGCGGCCAAAGGCAGTGTTCAAGCAGTCGGCAAAGTGCCCTGGGCCAAGGCAACGTGCGCTTTCAGGTTTCACCGGCAGAGGGGTGTTAGAATCAACGTCGGGCATATCATGCTGGTGAACGAGAAGGTGGGCTATGTCCTTGTGAATAGAACGATTGGCTCCGCGAAATCCCAGACCATGCACTTTCTCCGGTTTTACCACACTCCGGGCTCAGGGATGCGGGAGGTGTTTCGCTACAAGCTGCCGCCAACTCTCTCTTCCCACGGAGCGATGGGTGTTCACCCAAGGTTGTTGCTGAGTTCTAGCGGCACTCTTTTCGCGGCGTCTGACAAATTGATCGTCGTGCCAGCGCAGGGGGGTGGTGTGCGGGTGCTTGATGAGGAAGACGGTTTGCCCGTGGCCCAGTGTCTTCCGATGGCGTGTATGGGGCAGCTGCTTCTTCTCGAAACCCTCGGCTGGGGTCGGGCGGGGGCGAAAGGCCAGTTGCGATACACGATGACCTACGACCTGGAGAGCGGACAGTTGAAAACGATCGTGAACCCAACGGAAAACCGCCCCGATCTGCCTGCTAGTGCTCGGCGAGGTGTGCCTGCCGGCGGTTACTGGAAGGCGGACGAAGAGGCGCGCTGCTTCGTGCGAGTCGATCCGATGCGGCTGCAGTCCCTTCGCTACAACGTGGATCGCGGCACGTGGAAAACAGTCCGGATTCGTCCGCCGTGGGCCGACTCGCCGGAGCTTTCCCGCCAACCTTTCCAGGTGCGGCGGCGCATGTTCATCCAGCAACTGAGGAAGAAGAGACCGTCCTACAGCCAGCGCTGCATAGTCGATTCCTGGCACTGGCAACGCCACCCGTTCAGCCGCGTGCACCAGACGACCAAACGCCGGGAGCTGTTCCCCAAGGTGGTTGCGGGGTTGAGCACCGAGAACGTCTTCTCAATCGGCCGCCAAGGCGACCTCGTCTACGTTCTCACCCAGAGCGGGCTCCTGCGCCTCCACTAACAGCAAGAAATAGTATAGCTTTCAAGCTGGAAGACGCTTTTAATAATAAGAAACTATACAGAAGCTGCTATACTGCAAGTAGTACTGCGCCAACGTCCCCAATAGCCGAAGCTGCTATA
>JAGLDW010001743.1 GCA_023145395.1 Lentisphaeria bacterium
GCTGGAAGGTGCTTGACAACCGCAGCTAGCCGAGAAGAAAAGGGCCAGTTCCTCACTCCGAGCAATGTGGCAAGCATGTTGGCAGCGATGTTCGGGCCACCCCCGGAGCATGTTCGGCTCCTTGACGCTGGAGCCGGAGTTGGCTCCCTCACTGCGGCTTTCGTTGACGCAGCGATTCGCCGAGACATCCGTCCTCGGTCACTGGAGGTCGTCGCGTATGAGTTGGAACCGATGTTGTGCGAGCGGCTGACTCGCACGCTGGAGATGACCAGCAAGCTCTGTGCTTCGCACAACGTCGTGATGTCGCACGAGGTGATTGAAGGCGAATTCGTCGAGAAGGCCGTTGCGATTGCCAAGCCAGACCTCTTCACTCGGACAGAACCTGGCTTCGACTGCGCCATCCTGAACCCGCCGTACAGAAAGATACGAAGCAACTCCATGCAGAGGCGGTTGCTTCGGAGGGTCGGCGTAGAGACAAGCAACCTCTACACAGCCTTCGTAGCACTAGCGATACACCTGCTCCGACCGGGGGGACAGCTCGTTGCGATCACGCCGAGAAGCTTCTGCAATGGTCCGTACTTCCGACCTTTTCGGGAGTTCCTGTTGGAGCAGTGCGCCCTCACACATGTTCATGTGTTCGACTCGCGCACGAGCGCATTCAGCGATGACGCCGTCCTTCAGGAGAACGTGATCTTTCGCGTCGTGAAGGGTGAGCGACGGAGCGATGTTCGGATCTCCTCCAGCAATGGCCCGGATGACCGGCCCATGACCAAGCGCCTACCGGTAGTTGAGGTGATCCGTCCTGGTGACCCTGAGAGGTTCATTCGCCTGAGTCTCTCGGAACAACACGAGCGCGCCACGACCGTCATGTCCGGTCTGACGACTTCGCTGGCCGATCTAGGCGGCCTGCAGGTATCGACAGGCCGCGTCGTTGAGTTCCGCTCGCGCGAGCACCTGAGGCCGGACCCCGAGCAAGGGTCGGCGCCGCTGATCTATCCTCGCCACTTCGACGGCGGATTCGTGGCATGGCCGCTCACGGGAAGCAAGAAACCGAATGCGATCAAGAATATAGTGGAGACTCAGAAACTGCTCGTGCCGCGAGGGACCTATGTACTTACCAAGCGGTTCACCTCCAAGGAAGAGCGGCGAAGAATTGTGGCAGCAATATACGATCCTGAGCGTGTCACAGATGGACCGGTGGGCTTCGAGAATCACCTCAACTACTTCCACGCAGGTGGGAGAGGTCTATCGCACAACCTTGCGCGCGGTTTGTGGCTATTTCTGAACTCCACCGTGGTCGACCAGTACTTCCGCCAATTCAGCGGCCATACGCAGGTAAATGCGACTGATCTCCGAAGCCTTCGATATCCAAATCTGGAGCAAATTGAGGCAATCGGCCTCACGGCACGAAGCTCGCTCCCTGACCAGACAGAGATCGACGAATCCGTTGAGCGAGTGATTGCACCAGACCGCTAGGCTTGAAACGTCTCGGCCTTGAATTGCTTCGACCCATCCTCCGCGATCCACACATAGGTCCCGGGCGCAATATTCTTGTAGGCAGCCTGACGGCCCGCGGCGGTCTTCCAATCCGGATACGCGGTAGTGAAGTCGATACCGGTCTTGCCGCAGCGCTGAGTCAGCGTCTGAAGTTGCTGGACCTTGTGCGTATCGACCTCGCCGTCGCTCGTTACCGCTTCGATCACCCAAATACGATCAAACGTGGGATTCCAAAGCAGGATGTCCGGCATCGCGTCGCGAAGTTCTAGCACGATACCAGCGTTCGCCAGCTTCGTCTCTTCCTTGGCGGTAATGCGATCTCCATCCCCATCGTCGACATATAGGACCTTGAAGCCAAGCAAGAACCTAGGCACGTAGTGCTTCACGGCCATCTGGATAAGCAAGGTGTGTCCGCCGGACCCGATCTTCTTCTGAGCTTCTGCGGCGAGTGTTGCCTGGAGCGATGCTCGCTCCCTTGCGGCGTCTTCCTCCGCCCACTCCGCGAGCAGCTTTGGCCACCCGCTCTTCTTTGCCCTGAGGATGTCCGCGAAGCTCTCGTCGAGTCGGTAGGCACAGTTGGGGGATTTCGCCTTGAGGTGACCGCGCAAGAACGTCCGGGTCTTGGGCTCCAGATAGACCGGGAGCACCGCACCAAGCTCGCGCAGCGGCTTGATCCAGTAGTCACGGCCTTCCCGATCGAGCTTGGCCTCGCCGCCGCGCTGGAGAATGCCCACGTGCGCACCCACGCACCCACGTGCGCAATGGTCGCTCCATCGCAAAACCTGGCATCGACCGGCGGCTTGCTGAACCAGCTCGGCCGTGGATCGAGTAGGGCGAATACAGCGTCAACCATGTCGGGGTGGGCTAGATCAAGCTTCGCCAAGACTTGCTGGACGCGCCCTTTCGTCACGCCTTGAAGCTGATTCGCGACCGGGCGCCGGCCCGCTTTCGTCGCCTCATTAGCCATGAGTCGAATGCGAGTCTGTATGTCCTTCTTCACCATGGCCTTGGCGTCCTCCTGTTGTTGCGTCGGCAAGTTTCCATGGCCTCGAACATTTGGGCCATCCTTGCGGAGTTTTGATCAGCGGTTGCGTAATGTGGAAGAAATCTACCGCGACCAGACCTCGTGCATAGCGGTGGACGAGCGGACCTGCGCTGATCAACCGCAGCCGGCCTCAGCGACCCCGCCCC
>JAGLDW010001744.1 GCA_023145395.1 Lentisphaeria bacterium
TGGCTTGCAAGTAACTGAGCGTCTCGATCTCACGCTGTTCGTCTGCCAGCACGTATGGACGCAGGCCAGCATGGACTTGGGCGCCGTCCACAAGTTGCACACAAGCCAGTTGTTGAACCGCCTCTAAAGTGGCGTCGAGGTCCCGCTTATGGCCGATGACCTGCAAGCGAGTCATGGGAATCAGCATGATGGCACTCTGGGTATAATCGTGTTGACGATACGTTCCGCCGCTTCAGGCGTGCGTTGCAGAAGCGTGTGACGCAGCGCTTCGGCTTGCTGCCGCCCCAGTTTGCGCAAGGCATCCGCCTCCACTTCCGCCTGCGTGAGCGTGCGCTGCTTCTGGATTGCGGCCTCGCCTTGCGCTTCAGCTTCGGCTTGGGCGATGCGTTGCTCGACCTTTTTTTCTGTTTCCTGGCGTTGTTCTATCCCGGCCTGGCGGGCGGCGGCAATACGCTCCTCCGCCTTGCGTTCGGCCTCGCGGATGCTTCGAATTGGATCAGTGTTCATACTGCCCCTCCAGATTTGCCTGCACTGTCGCTCGGCGGCTCCGTGCCCGACGTTCTTTGATGCGTTTGAGGCGATAGACTTCCTCACGCTCGCGCTCAGCCAGGCTCAGGTCGATGGCCCGCAGTTGGCGGCGCAATTGTGGGAGCAGAACATGTTCGAGTGCGTTCACCCGCCGCGTGGTTTGGCGAATCGCTTCGGCCAGACGGCGTAGCCGTAGTTCACTGCTGGCGACTTCCAGCAGCACCTCCAGTTCGGACTCGAAAGCCATGACCACAGCATCGAGCCGGGGCGTGCTGTGGGTGGGGCTATGAGGGCGGTCGGAGGAAGCGCGCACCAGAGATTGGGGCTCGATGCGCAGTACGTTGATCCCCATTACCCGCGTGCTGCTCACGGGCACATCCAGCGGTTCAGGTCTCGCCAGCGCCAAGCTCCCCAACACTTGTGGCCCGTCCAACGCCTGGGCCAGCGCCAGGCTACGGCGCGCTGCTGCGGCTGCTTCCTCCAGCGCTTCCGCTTCGGACACCACGGCATCGGCGCTGCTCAACAGCTCATCCATGAGGGCGTTACGTTTCTGCCGGAGCAGATCTTCGCCCTGTTCAGCCAGCATGATTTGCGCCCTTTTCTGGTGCAATTCGGCGCGGGTTGGCGTAACGTGTTCCGCAGAGAACATGGGAGCCTTAGAGAATGAAATTCATGACTGCGAAATGGAAATGATACACTTTGCCTGATTCATCTAACTCCTAGCATAAAATATGTGCAAACCGCCGTCTTTGCGCT
>JAGLDW010001745.1 GCA_023145395.1 Lentisphaeria bacterium
GCACCTTGCCGGTCAACACCGGGCGTAATCACCATGCCGCCAGGTCTTATGCTGCAGTCTGGTAGAGGGTTTGTTGTTCTCTTTGGATCCGAAACTCAACGAATTCATCCCATTCTCCGGTTAAGTACAACGCACGCGTTTTCAGCATAGCCCGCGCGCCTGGCAGGCGCCAGTGCATGCCGGTGCAGTCCAGACGATCCTTAACCAGATTGCGACAGGCCCCTTCTGCCACGCCGCTGCCGATAGGATAACCTTTTGAGAGGTACTCGTCATAGCACATTCGATGACAGTTGTTGCTAAAGTAGGTGATCGCCGAGGATACGATCTCCATACTCTCCGACGTCCAACTTTCTGCCTTCTCGGCCTGACGCTGAAGCCGACGCCAACGACGAATTACCGTCTCAACTTTGCCGTTGAGCAAGTCTCGTGCTTGTTTGTTAACCCAAACTTCACGACACAATTTGTCTTCTGAGTGGACCACTTTGGATACTTTTCGGACGCGTTCCAGTACATGAAACAAATCCAAGATTTCTACCGATCGCCCCAGCCACTCTTGCTGCAAATCCCACAACTTTCGCTCGCCGTCCATCAAGCACACTAGAGTCTTCAAGCCATCAGGGTCGCGTGCTTTCACATCAATGGCCAATTCGATAAACACGTGATCGGCACCGAAACTCAGGCTTCCATCCACTGCTGCCGCCATCTCCGCCCACAACCGTTTAGCTTGCGGACGAGGACGACGCGTCGCGACTTCGTCGCGGAATAATTCGTTGAACACATCTTGCGGACGGCGGACGAATGGCTCGATCGAGTACACGGCGCCGACGTACGCCCGTCGCGTCGCGCCGCTGCGGCCGCTGGCCTGCGGATGGGCAGTCTTGCTACGGTCCACTCGTCGCATGGGCACGCTCGTGCCGTCGGCCGTGGCCACCACTATCGTCTCCGCCGCAGTTGGCGGCGTCACCGGTTGTTGGCTCCGAAACGCCTCTGCGTGCTCTGCCATTCGCTGGTTCATCTCCTCGGCCGTCTGCACGCTCGGCTCCACTCCTAGG
>JAGLDW010001746.1 GCA_023145395.1 Lentisphaeria bacterium
AGGAGACCACCGAACACCGCGGTCGAAACCGCCGAAAACAGGTATCCGAAGCGCAGCTTCCATGCGCTGATCACTTCGAGCCCGTCCCGAAAGGCCGTCCAGTGATGGTATCCGAGAAGCACGCCGAGGGCCACCAGCACGATAATCGCCCCGGGCAACGCATTGGTGCGCGCCGCATCCCACCCCCGACGCAACGGATGCGGGCCAGCCTGATCATTGTTTCCCATCCCGGATGCTCTTCCTCGATCACCTCCCCGCGAAGGTCAACAACAACTTCTCCGGGAATTTCTCCCGCTCCGCGCAAAATCCCTTCTGGAGGGTTGCGGATAACGGGGCGATACTTGGCCGTCATGTTCGTCTTGCCCGCCGAAATTCTTGCCGACGCCCTCGCTCCTTCACTGGCGCGATGGAGCGAGTCTCGCGAACACGACATTCTCAGACACGGACAGGCCCTTCCCAAAGAACTGCTCCCTTTCGCCTGCGATCTCGGCATTCACGATCCTGAAGGCCTCCGCATGGAGATCCGCACTCCGGTCCCCCTTCCCCTCCCGGTTTTCCTCGTGGACTTCGCCCGGACCCTCCACCTCCCCGTCTTTCATCCCGCAGGGATGTGCCTCGGGCGGGGGCTCTCCTGCGTCGCGCCGGTCCCCGCGCTCCTGCGTCACGAACTCGTCCACTCCCTCCAATACCAGCGCCTCGAAAGCCATCAGGCCTTCATGCGCCAATACCTCTTCGAATGCCTCCACCACGACTACCACAACGCCCCGCTTGAAACCGAGGCCCGCCGGTTGACAGGCGATGCCCCGGACAACAATCATTTGTCCGGGAAACTCTGCACGCAGCCTGCCTCATGTCGTGGATCATGGAGAAAGGGAGGGAGGAATGAGCGGCGGCGGCTGGGGTCTTGTCCGGTCCCGGAGGGACCACCCATGTTAGCCGGGCGGCTTGAGCCCCCGGACTCCGGGCACGACCCAAAACACCGTCGCGTCAGCGACGGATCATGCGATTCCACCGGATTCGTTTGAAAT
>JAGLDW010001747.1 GCA_023145395.1 Lentisphaeria bacterium
CCCGAAAAACCGTGAACGGTTACACACTAGTACTTCGTCACATCTAAAGTTGTAAAGTATTTCTGGTGGTTGTGCCGATCTACCTTGCAGGGAATGGTCCCGTATGCAAGGAGGCAGATCATGGGCACGCAGCACAATGCGAAGTATGTTGTCACACTGACATCCGAAGAGCGGAAGCAACTTCTCGATCTTGTTCAGAAGGGCAAAGCGGCGGCATATAAGATCAAACATGCCAGCATTCTTTTGGCCAGCGATGAGAACGGCGAGAACCGGACGGCGGCGGAGGTGGCCAAGGCCTATCACTGCCACCCGATGACCGTTTACAACGTTCGGCAGCGATTTGTGGAACAGGGGTTGGCTGCGGCGGTGGGTCGCAAGAAGCGGACCACGCCGCCGGTCCCCCGGAAGATGGATGGTCGAGCGGAGGCTCGGCTGGTGGCGTTGGCGTGTGAGGAGACGCCCGAGGGCATCAGCCGATGGTCGCTTCGTTTGCTGAGCGAGAAGATGGTCGACCTGGGTGTGGTGGCGAGTCTCTCGCACGAGACGGTCCGGCGGACGCTCAAAAAAACGTCTTGCGACCTGACCTGAAGACGTGCTGGGTGATCCCGCCGAAACACAATGCCGAGTTCGTCGCCTGCATGGAAGACGTTTTGGACCTGTACGAACGGGCCTATGATGCGGATTGCCCGGTGGTGTGCATGGACGAGCAGCCCGTGCAATTGATCGCCGAGACGCGGTCGGTGATTCCGGCCACGCCAGGAGCGACGGCGAAGTATGACTATGAATATCGTCGCGAGGGAACGGCGGTGAACTTCATGTTCACCGAGCCGTTGCGTTCGTGGCGGAAGGTGAATGTTCGTCGGACGAAGACGAAGAAGGATTGGGCTGCGGAAATCCGGGAGCTGCTGGATGTGGATTATCCCGAAGCCGCGAAGGTGATCTTGGTCTGTGACAATTTGAACACGCATACGGTGGGCGCGTTGTACGAGGCGTTCAAGCCGGCCGAGGCCCGACGGCTGGCGAATCGACTTGAGATCCACTACACGCCCAAACATGGCAGTTGGCTGAACGTCGCAGAAATCGAACTGAGCCTGCTGACGCGTCGGGCATTACACCGACGCATTGCATCGTTTGAGTCCCTCGTGACGGAGACCTCCGCATGGGCCGACCGGCGTAACGAAGAGAGCGGCGTGGTGCGATGGCAGTTCCGAACGGACAAAGCCAGAATCAAACTCCTGCACCTGTATCCGGAGATCGAGACTTTACAACTTTAGATGTGACGAAGTACTAGAGCAGTTTAGCTTTGCGTGTAGACGTTTGAGACCCGTCAACCCCACGCCAATCCGCAAAACAGAGTCTGCATACAAAGAGAGCCCTGCTCTATTCTTCTCAT
>JAGLDW010001748.1 GCA_023145395.1 Lentisphaeria bacterium
CTTTGGTACGCGCGGCAGACCGTCGAGAACGGTTGGTCCCGGAACATCCTCGCCCTGCAAATCGAGAATAGGTTACACGAACGCCAGGGAATGGCGGTCTCCAATTTTTCGAAGTCGCTTCCTCCCGGTGACTCCGACATGGCGAGTCAGGTCTTCAAGGATCCCTATCTCTTCGATTTTCTGGGCACCGCTGATCCCAGGCGGGAGCGCGAGGTCGAGCAGGCACTGGTGGATCACATTCAGCGATTCCTGCTGGAGTTGGGATCGGGGTTTGCCTTCGTGGGTAGGCAGGTGCAGCTTGAGGTAGGCGATCAGGACTTTGTACTCGACCTGCTCTTTTACCACCTGAAGCTTCGCAGCTATGTGGTCATCGAGCTCAAGGCGGTGCCTTTTGCCCCAGCGTTCGTCGGTCAACTTAACCTGTACCTCTCGGCGGTGGACGATCTGCTCAGACATCCCGATGACAAGCCGACTATCGGGCTCTTGCTGTGTCGGGAGAAGAACCGGGTGGTCGTGGAGTATGCCCTGCGCGACCTGAACAAACCGATCGGCGTGGCCGAGTGGGAGACCAGCATCGTCGAGAAACTGCCTGACGACCTGAAAGGCAGCTTACCCACCGTGGAAGAAATAGAAGCCGAACTCAGCGACATCGGCGTGGATGAAGAGGATGCCCCGGGGAGAGGAGACGGCAACGATGAGTGAACGTGCCGAGCCAGGGACGCCATGAAGCTTATCCCCGGATTGTACGAGCAGCTTGTCACCAAAGAGCTACGAACGCTTCTTGGTGATCCCGAGTGGAAAGCTGATCTGCAAGCCCTCGGCAAAGACGCCGCCCACGACCTTCTGGCCCGTCATGTGTTCGAAGCGGTTCGCCGGGCACTTGGAGGAATACGAGGTGAGAAGCGGTTAGAACGGCAGATCGTCCTGGTCAACCACCTGCTGGAGATGCTCACCGAGGAGGCCCCCGACGAAGTGGACACGGGCGACGGCGCCTTGCCTCAGGTGCTCCTTTCTCTAATGACAAGAGCCCAGGTCGGGCTCGGTGAAGGTCAACTGGAGCGCCCTGGTATTCCACTCCGGCACAGTGAGCTCATCGTAAATGGTCCGCGCGATCTGCGAGTCGGTGCGGAGATCGCTCGGGAGCTCCCCTCCACCGATAGAGTCGACCTGCTGATGAGCTTCGTGAAGTGGAGTGGGTTCGTGGAGCTCCGTGAGCCGCTCGGACGTTTCTGCGCCAGAGGTCCTCTTCGTTTGCTCACCACGACCTACATGGGAGCGTCCGATGTCGAGGCGCTGGAGGCGCTCTCCGAGCTTGGAGCTGATATTCGGGTGAGCTACGACGAACGACGAACGCGGCTGCACGCCAAGGCATGGCTTTTCCACCGAGACAGTGGCTTCAGCACCGCCGTCGTTGGGTCGAGTAACCTCTCTCACGCTGCGCTCAGAGACGGTTGCGAGTGGAACGTTCGTCTGTCTCAACGCTCCGCTGCTGACCAAGTTCCAAACCACCTTCGAGCAGTACTGGAACGATCCGGGCTTCGAACCCTACGAACGAGAGCGCTTTCTCCAGACGAGCAAGCGGCGCCGTGATCCGGGGCGCGATGCCCTCGCCCATGTCGTCCGACTCCGTCCTCTCCCACACCAGCGGGCTGTTCTGGATGCGCTCGAGATCGAGCGCTCCAAGGGTCACACACGCAATCTGGTCGTTGCCGCCACAGGCACGGGAAAAACCGTCATCGCCGCCCTCGACTACGCGCTCCAGCCTGGGCGTCCGCGCCTGCTCTTCGTTGCCCACCGAGACCACATCCTCGATCAGAGCCTGGCCACTTTCCGCGTGGCTCTGCGAGATGGAGGTTTTGGCGAGAAGCTTACGGGTCGAGAGAAACCTATCGTTGGTACCCATGTCTTCGCGTCGGTCCAGTCGCTGCACGAGCGTCGACTGAAAGAGCTGGCGCCGGACGCCTTCGAGGTGGTGATCGTTGACGAGTTTCACCACGCGGCGGCGCCGACCTACAAGGCGCTCCTCGAACACCTGCAGCCCAAGCTTCTCCTGGGCTTGACCGCGACACCGGAGCGCGCTGATGGTCAGTCCGTGCTCGGGTGGTTCGACGGGAGAATCGCAGCCGAGTCACGACTTTGGGATGCGCTGGATCAAGAGCTGCTCTCTCCCTTTCAGTACTTCGTGCTGCATGATGGGACCGACCTGAGCCAGGTCGACTTCCGAAGGGGGCGATATGATGTCTCTTCGCTGGAGCAGCTCTACACCGCTGATGAGCACCGAGCGAAGCAGGTGCTTCGCGCCCTCGTCGACAAGGTACGCAACCCCAGGCATATGCGAGCACTCGGCTTCTGCGTGTCCGTGGCGCACGCTGAGTTCATGGCAGCCTATTTCTGCAAGCACGATCTGCGCGCGGAGGTAGTCCACGGCAAAA
>JAGLDW010001749.1 GCA_023145395.1 Lentisphaeria bacterium
AGCACAGCAAGGCCCTGTTCGGTCGTCGCCTTCCGGTCGGTAAGGATCTCTACCTTCGCTTTTATCGCTCCGGGCATTTGCTGGGCGCGACGTCTGTGGGCGTGGTATGGGGGCCCGATCCAAAGCTTGGTAGCGCTCGACCCCAGCGTACCATCAACTTTTCGGGAGACCTCGGTCCCAACCTGGAAGATCGGGAACAGCTTCCCTTCCTGCGTCACATGATGAAGCCTACGCCTGGTGATTACGCGGTCGTGGAATCTACCTACGGGGGGTCGGTGCGTCCCCTGGAAGATGGTGATGCCGAGATCCGGATCTCCCGGCTCAATGTGGCCTTGCGAGAGGGGTTAGCGCGGGGAGGCCCCGTGATCATTCCCGCCTTTGCCATGGGCCGAACCCAGGACCTGCTCTTCGATCTGCACCTGCTCTTTGCTCGGCATCCGCACTTCAACGGGGTGCCGGTCCACCTGGACGGCGCCATGGCGCTGAAGGCGAGCAAGATCACCGCGACTTCGATTGGGCGACTGCACTCGGTGAGCGGAAACCGCCAGAAGCTCGCCTGGCTGGGCAAGCAGGTCTTCAAGTTGTTTGGGCTAAAGCTGGACGATGCGGACGATGAGGCGATCCTGGTGGATGCCCTGAAGGAGATGCTTCACCCTGGCCATGTCCCCGAGCAGCCCCGCACCGGGCCGTTTGAACGTTGGCGGCGGATCTATCAGGTGGTTGATCCCAAAAAGCGCGCATCAATCTCAGGGCCATGCATCATCCTCACGGGGGGCGGCATGTGCAACGGTGGACCGGTTCAGGAATATCTTAAACAGCACCTGAGGGAGCCTGAAGCCACCGTACTTCTCACGGGTTACTGCTCGGTGGGGACTGTGGGCCAGGAGTTGGCACACCTTGGACGCCTTCCTCCAGAGGAGTGGCGGCGTTTGAATGAACGTCTCGGTCTGGATGACGTTTCGATCCGTAAGAGGGAAGTGGAGGCCACCATCCAGGTGATGTCAGGGTATTCGGCCCACGCGGACCAGCGGGGCCTGCTGGAGTGGCTCTTCTACCGTATGCCCGGAGACGAGTATTGGAGCAGCGCTGGCAAGCACGTCTTCGTCACTCACGGTAACCCCACGGCGCGGCGGCAGCTCGCAGTGGCCACTGAGCACCGCGCCAGGATGTTGGACATCGACGTCGAAGCAAACCTGCCCGGATCTGATCGCTGGTTCGATCTGGATGAGGACAGGTGGGTGGAAGAAGAGATGAGCGAATTGGAGATGCTCCGCGCCCGATATGAGGAGCTTGAGCGCAAGAGTTCAAAGATGGAGGAGGGTAATCTATGCGCAGTGTGAAAGCAGAAAAGTCAGTGTTTGAGTCCTCCGTGGCTGAGCTGGTGACCTTGTTCAACAGCGGGGACGAACGGTGTTCCGAACAGGTTGATGTTCTGCGGCAGCACATCAACTGGCAGCGCGGAAAGGGGGAGGTGATCCTGGGTGGACTGTGGCTTGCACGGTCAGATGAGCCTCGCTCGTATCACGAAAGAAGCATCCTAGTCTTGATCGGAGACCACCACTTCTTCAGGATCGAGCTGTTCAAAGGCGCTGAAGAGGCGTTGTCGGTCGGCATCGAGTCCGTTCCCATGGGCCGTCTTCGCTCGGTCACGACCAACTTCAATAAGAAAAAAGACGGAGACACGAACGGTATTCTGATACTCGATTTCGCCGGGCCTGTGTTTCAGGAAGGAAACCGGGAGAACGAGCGCCAAATCTCCTTTGGGCTGGATTCTGGCTGGCCAGGGGAGGAGCTATCGGCGTTTTTGGATGCGCTCCATGAGAGCCGGAAGTAGCGATCCACCGTCCAATCGACTCTATTTTCCACAGGCCAGTCGACGCTACTTCGGCTTTCTTTGATAAGCGGTTAGCAAAGGCTACATCAAGTTGAAAAAGTCATCGGTCCCCACGTGCTTGATGTACTTCTTGAGCAGTGCTTGCAGGGGTTTCGTCGCCAGTGGATACGACCAGCCGCCGTCTCCACGGTAGGTCATCCGGTGGACGGTATAATGGCCCTGTTCTCCGCTGGGTACGAGCTTCATCACGGGGTCGTATTTTGTGCGTGCGAGCTTTTTTTCGAATTGTGCTGCAATGAATTCTGGGCTCACGAACATGGTCTGAGCGAGATCTGCGATGATGGAGGGGTCTACGCCGCCCTTTGGCTCGAAGACAACGATCGCTCCGTTCGTCTCCTCGACCCGATATCGCGCAAGATGTGGGTGCCGAGCAAGTTCAGCGCGCGCCATGGCCAGATCGGTGTCGGGGATCTTGGGCTTGCCGGTGGTTGACCTTCGCACGGAGACGACGCCGTTGATGCTTTCAGAGAACTCGAAGCCCTCGGGCATCGTGGTGATCGCTCCTTTGCGAACGGTCTTGGCGACGAAGTAGCGCGGCTTTCCCGTCTTGGTCTGGCCCTTGTGAAGGTAGAAGGTCACGCCGTTACAGTTGGTGTGGCTGAGCACTTGAGAGGCGGCGGCAGTGGCTTTGTCAGCGAGTGTGCGTGATGGTGTCATAGGACCTCCCTGCCAGCATTGAGTGAGAGACTTCCAGCCACATCTTTGGTAGCACGCCAGGCGGCGTCGCGCCAAACCTCCGCATCCGAAATAGCGCGGACGATCTCTTGCCGAGTGTCTTCCGTCAGAGGAGCGCTCAGTCTGGCGGCTGCCATGAGGGGAGACCCATCCTCGGACAGGGGGTCTCCCCACCATGGGTCAGGCGCCTGTCCCTCGGGAGTCCACTCTCGAAGCATCTCTTTACTCAGATGTGTCCGGAGACGCAACACGAACTCTTTGGCAAGTTGACGGTTCTGCCACGCTTTCTTAGCGTACGCCTGCCGCGCCGACGATTTGGCAGAGGAATATTCTAACACCTCTCCGACAAAGTCCTCGAGAACCTGGAGCGTCTCATGGACAGGTATCCACAGGTCATGTTCTGCCGCACGCAGTCGCATCATGCGGCCTTCTCGAAGCATCCACATGGGCGGAAGCCAAAGTCCCTTCAGCCCTGCAGCGAGATCATGTCGATGTTGAAAAGCGTGTACCGCGTCCTCGACTTCGACCTCGGAACGTCCATTGATGCTCTTTAGCAAGTGAGCGTCTCGGAGGTTCTCTGGGCTGTCGGCCACGAGGCCGAAGGGGGCGTTTTCCTCGTAGCGCAAGAATGCCCACGACCTAGCGAGGTGTTCTACGAGGTCGATCCATGTCCAACGGACCGGATCGCCTTGACCGTCGTTGGCATCCTCTTGGTCGGAAACCCAGTGCCGTCGCCCAGCAAACCAAAGGACGACGTCTCCCCAGCCGAGACCTGTCAGGTCATCCGGGCTGTCGGCGGGCCAGGCCACCTCGAAAGCGAGGTGAGCCGTGTCACCGATCAGTTTTCCTCGTACTGCTTGAGCCATTTCTTGAACACCTTTAGCATGCCCTCGTCTTCGGCACGTTGCTTCAGGGCTTCGCGGAGCGTGGCGCTCATTCTGCCGCGCCATGGGTAGCCGTGGTAGCTGATGTCGGGTTTTGTCGGCACGGCCACGTAGGGCACGCCCCGGTAGATATTGCAGATCTCGCTTGGCGTCTTGTCGCCTTCCAATCCAAGATCGTCCAGGCAGTATGGGTTCGGAGACACGATGCCACTGCGAAGTAACTGAAGGGCTATTTCATCGGAAATCGAGTTGTGGCATTTCCCCACCGGGCTTCGCGCGCTCGGACAAAAACCCGCTTAATCTCGATTCCACTTGTGCTTGTGACGTCCCTCGCCACGTTCGTACTCGAACGCCATCAGGAACTTGTTTAGCGGCCAGCCACTCATTGAGGTCGCATTCTCCCGTTGTTGTCACCGTGGGCCTGTCTGCAGCGATTGTAGCTGCAAGGACATCTCTATGCTTCACAGATATCAAGAGATTCTCGCCACGGCCAAGCTTCTTCGTTCGGCGGCAGGCGGGCGGGTTGGTGCTTCGTTCCGGTTCGTTGCGTCCTCCATGGTGCCCCTTTGTGGATGCCTTGATTCTAGTCCCGTCTCGTCGCCACCTTCGACGCGATGAACTCACATCGCTTTCCAGGTCCTCTTGTCGAAGACCGTGCCGACGCGGTAGACAGCAACATACGCATTGTGAGGCATACCCCATGACGTCGAATTCCCTCGTCCGCCGGCGCGTTCCCTTCATCCCCACTATCGTCTGGAGCCTCGTCATTGCGACGTTGTCCCTCCCGTCGACTGCTCGAGCAGCGCCGGGCCCCGCCGATCCCATCGACGCGATTTGCAAGGCCCAGGACGCCCCGGCGGATTCATCCAAAAAGCGCTTCTCTTTGCCCCAACTCCTGAAAAAGGCACGGACTCTGGCCGCGGAGATTGGTGACGCGGAGCGACGCGCAGCACAGTGGGATCGCTGGCGCGCGAAATGGGCGTGGACGCCCAAGCTGCAGATCCGCGGCCTCTTCGCGCCCTCTCCGAGCGTCAAATGCGAAAACGCGGACTGCACCCGGACGAGCAATCCGAACCTCACGGGCATCGACCTCGACGGCGTCTTTGGACGCATCTCCGCAGATCTCGCGATGCCTCTGTACACTTTTGGCAAAATCTCCGCGGCGAAGCGCGCGGCCGAAGCGGGCGTCATGGCGGCTTCGGAGCGAGCCCGGCAGCGGACCGGAGAGGTCGCGTTGAAGGTCGTCCGCGCCTATTGGGGACTCAAGATGGCCCGTGAGATCCTCTATACGGTCTGTGACGGACG
>JAGLDW010000175.1 GCA_023145395.1 Lentisphaeria bacterium
TCCGTGTTCTCCACTTCGGAGCGCACGCGCACCGCTTGTCCCTGCAATGCCTTGGTGACGGATGCGGAGAGAACGGCCGCGAGCGCTGCCGCAGCCGGTGTGGTCGTGACGTCGAACGGCGTTTCCGCTTCACGCAGCGTCTTGGTCCCATGTCTGAGGGTGGCCGTTGCGAGACAAGCGCCCACGGCGGTTTCTGAAACTGGCCAGTTCAGTGCGTGTGTGCTGGTTGTTCCCCAATCCTCCGAGCCGATGGGAATCGAGGAGAGCGTGGCAAGATCCGTGCCGTTGGCGCGGCGAACACGAACGTCCAGAGACGCGTCGCTCGCGGCGCAGCCCACGCGGACGAGCGCTGGAGGGGTTGCTTCGCCCTCCACGCTGATTTCCAGTTCCAGCCAGGAGCCCTGCAAAGAGCCGGGCAGGTTTCCCGGCGCCGTCAGCACGCTTGACCATGCGACGCGTGCCAGTGCGGACTCCGCAGGCGCGGTGCGCATCCGGACGCTGATGCCTCCGGTGGTCTCCTCACTGCCAGTCCAGTCCAGCCGCAGCCAGTGCATGATGCGGTCATCCGGAGCGTGGAACCGGCAGACGCCGACGCCTGGGGCGATGCGCTCGAGGACGAGAGGCGCCACTGGCAGGGCGGCGACAACCGTGAAGAGGGCAAGGCTATCTGCTTCGTAGGACTGCGCGTCCGCGGTGATCGACAGGACCGCTTGGGTTCCGACCACCTCCAAGTCAAGAGGTGCGAGAGTGTGCCGTCGGCGCTGCCCCGCGGCGGCGGCCGTGTAGAGAATCTCTCCCGATGTTCGCACCCGGCGGGATTCTCCGGCAATCAGATTCCGGCAGATCTGCATGTAGGAGAGATCAACCGCCGTCCCTGGCACCAGGTCGCCGAGCATCCAGTCGAGGGTGAGTTGGCCAGCTTCTGCGGAAACCGCTGGTGCGGGGATTGTGTCATCGACGGAGAAGCGCAGCAGCTCCACATGGTCATCTTCGGGCAGGGAGCAGGTCACACGAACATCCCGCACGGCGTCGGGGATTCCGACCACTCCTTTGGAGAGACAAAGCGCCTTCCAGGCGGCATCCAGAACGGTGGCGTAGTCGAGGATGGAGGGGTTGTCCCAACTGCCGTCCTCTTTCTGCGTTCGCACGAGGAAGGGCCAAAACCCCTCCGTGTCGGCATCCGCGGCTGTGCGATTGCGTTGCCAGTCAAACGTTCCGGCCGGTGCGTGCAAAGTGGTGATGTCGGCCATGCGCAAGGCGCGGGCGACGGTCCACATCTGATATCCGTCACCATGGTTGTTGCAGTAGGGGTCCCAGTTATTCGGTGCGAGGGGGGCAACCCCTTTCCAGTTTGCGGCGATGGTGGCGAGTGCGCGCACGAATACCTTTCGCGTGCGGTCGGCGCAGACTTCTCCTGCCGCTGCCGCCCCCGTCAGAGCGGCCACTCCCGCCATGTGGGTTGCGGGGGTGATGGTGTCCGGCGCCATGCCTCCATATCCGAACCAGCGCTCCTCCATGCAGTGGGACAGAACGAAGTTGATGCAAAGAGGCCAGAGCCAATCGGGCAGCTCCACACCTGCGGACTCCGCAGCTTCCATCGCGATGATGTTCCAACTGGTGTTCGAGAGGTCGGCTGGCTCGTAGCTCAGCCGCGCATAGCTCCAACCGCCATTGCCATAGGCTGCGCCCGAAAGGACGTAGTCGGTGGCATCGGCAATGATGTCGGAGAACGCTGTGCCGTTCCCCCCGTTGTCGAAGATTCCGGTGTGAGTGCGAAGGGTCGGGCACTTGCAGGCTGCGAGCGCTGCGAGAGCCATGGCGTGGGAGTATCCGCTGTAGCCCAGGTCCTCCCATTCCGCCGTTGCAGGATCACTACCCAGCTTGACGCCGATGTCGTTGTCGTTGGTGTCGGGGTCGTAGCCATTGTAGGGCGTCAACTCCACGGTAGTGCTATGGGCGAAAATGTACTCGACCGCAGCCAGCAGAGCGGGCTGGTAGACATCGGTGCCAGGCTGGTTTGCCGGCGTGTGTCCGGCATTTGCGAATGCCCAGACGACACAGGCCGTGGCGCCGAATTTTCCGTACAGGCCATAGTGTGTGTCGGTGCCCCAGCTGCCGTCGTCGTTTTGCTCTGCGTACAGGAATCGCAGTGCGCGGCGCATGGCGATGCGACGATCCGTCTCCAACGCCATCGCCTCCGTCGCGTTGTCGGGCGAGTTGGCGCCGATCACCGTGAGCAATGTGCTCCGCGAGAGGGTTGTGTCTCCCTGCGTGACTGTGAGGCGGGCGGTGACGTGTGCGTCGAGGTGGGTGCCAAGATCGACGGAAACCTCGAGAGAGATGTCCCGGCAGGTGGTGACCACACCTGTCAGGGACTGTCCTGCCTCAGGTGTGGCCGTGACCCCCTCCGGCGCATCGAAAGTCCACTGGTAGCTGGCACCTGTCGGTGTTGCTCCCGCGCCGTGGTTGACAGTTCCCCAGACGATGGTGGGGGCATTCTGGCGCATCCGGGCCGAGGGCATGAGGGTGACGGCGGACAGGTCGTCGCCGGAGGCGCATTGAGACACGGCTATGAGCAGCAACACTGCTGCAGAGCACGACAGAAGGGCGTCGCGTCGCACCCCTCTGCCCCCCGTTGTTGTTTGCATAGGAGTTCTCTCCTACTCCAAATTCCGACAAAAGTTCTTTTCAGAGAAACACAACCATAGAATGAGCAGAGAGAGTTGCAAGTGCAGGCGGACTCTAGTAGCAGGGCTGTCCGTAGTGGAACTATCTGCAGTGCAAGCTAATGGAATTGAGACCGCTCGGTAAACCTTCGCTGCCACTTCCGCGTGAACGCGGGACTCGGGCAGAGATCCGCTGGGTGCTTCCCAGCCACAGCCGATCTCCGGCAATGCTGTCTTC
>JAGLDW010001750.1 GCA_023145395.1 Lentisphaeria bacterium
AGCGTCGGAGCAGATCGGGATTTTCGCCGAGCGTCAGACCATGTCCGACACGGTCGGCGGAGAGGTGGTAGACTGCCTCCCATACGCTGGCTGCGGTCTCCGTCTCCCCCGCATGGATGGTGAGCCGCAGACAACGCTCCATGAGGGGAAGAAACGCCTCCCGGAGCTGCGCTGCCGAGCGAGCGGACTCATTACCGGCCAGATCGAATCCGGCGAAGCGTTCGGCGAAGCATTCCTCTGTATCGAGCAGGGATTGAGCCAGTTCGATGCTGTGATGCACATCGCTCATCTTTCCATGACGACTGGCAATGAAAAGCAGTCGAACATGACAGTGGGGAAACCGAGCGGTCTCGTCCAGGAGAACATCGACGACACGCTCTGGCGAGAGATCACCGCGAGTGCAGTTCAGGGGCGAGCAGCGAAGCTCGAGGTAGCGAATGTTGTTCTCTTCGCATTGCCGTCCCAGAACCTGGCATGCGGCACGCAAAGTCGGCTCGCTCTGCAGCAAGCCGGAGCCCTGGAGATCCCCAAGTTTTTCATAGCGGTCGATGCCGATTCCACAGAAGGCGCCCGGACTGCGGAGTTCGCCGAAGACGACCTCGTCCAGCAGACTGACGGCAGTCTGAAAGCATGAGAGAAATGCGCAAACGGCGAGAGGCTCGGGAATGGTGGCGAACTTCTGACGTAGTGCTTTGCCGGCACCGCCCATCTCCTGGCGCAAAGCGGCGGCATCGTGCTGGGATACGAGTGCCCGGATCCGTTCCAGCCAGTTTGCGAACTCCGCATGCTCGGCGGCGAGAGTCCGCGCTTCATCGCTATGAACCAGCGCCACTTCGACCATGTCGCCGGGAGACAGGATGCCCCCAAGATGACAGTGCAGCTCGGCCTTGGGCAGTGCCCTCAACCAGGCAAGCTCGTTCTCTCGGCAGGCTGGGTCGCACCCGATCCGCGTACTTCGCAACTGGTCGATGATGTCTGGTGGCAGGGCATAGAGCACCCGAAAATTGGTGGGTGTCCCTTCGGCAGTCTGACGGACGTAGTTGACGAGCAGGGATGAGGCGTCCTGGTGGCGTGTGCGGATCTCGTCGGCCAGATCGATTTGTGATGGCTGGGCCTCGTCCGCAGAGAGGGGAAAATCCTCGGGTCGCACGGGATCTCCAGCCCGCATGACGAAATCCCGAGCACACTGGGCAGAGACGATGATGGGACTGAAGAGAGCGGCTTCTTCGGGTTCAAGCGCCGCAACAAGTCGCTCGGGGGTGGGTTGCCGAAGATCGTCTGGCACTGTGTCGGCATTGACCACATGCAGCATGGCTCGGCATCCCAGGAAGCGGCCTGCGGCCTGCATGTCGGCGCTCATGGTCTTGCGGCCGCCGGCCAGTGAGAGGACAACAGCGCCGTCCTCGCCTGCCTCGGCATGGGCATGAAGCACTACGCGGAGGACCAGGTCGGTCATGCGGCGACATTCCCGGGCGTCAGCCAGTGCGGAGATGCCGGAGGAGACGAAGACGCGCAAGCGGATGCCCGGACAGGTTTGCTCCAGCCAGGCGCGAAGCTGGATCAGGCTTTTGCGGGTTGTGGAGCTGTCACTCGTGATCGCCCAGACGTTTTGGACTGGGGGGATATTCCCCTCTGCGCGCCATCGCGCGAACTCGTTCCGCTGCGGATGCGCCGCGAAGAGGGGGACGTCCTCCGGGTTGGTGAAGGCCAGCAGCTCCGGGACAATCGCCCACGTGCCGCCAAGAGTGGTGACGAGGTGACTCATTTTTAGGGGGGCCTTTTGGTTGCGACACGGG
>JAGLDW010001751.1 GCA_023145395.1 Lentisphaeria bacterium
TCAGCGCCGCGATTCCAAGCGGCTAAATGGGCGCAGCGCGCAGAATCTCTCGGCGCGGGAGAGATTTGCCTGAACTCCATCGATGCCGACGGAACGTGCAGCGGCTACGAACTGAATCTGACTCGGCTGATTTCCACGAATGTGGGCATTCCGGTCATCGCTTCCGGCGGTGCGGGGAAGCCTGAGCATCTTGCGGATGTCCTGCAGGATGCGCAGGCGGATGCGGCGTTGATCGCCTCGATGGTTCACTTTGGCGGATACAAGGTGAAGGCGCTGAAGGAGCATCTGCACGCGGCGGGGATCAAGGTGCGGATGACTTGGTAGGCTATACGTTGAAGAAGCGGCGAGCGTTGGCGGTGGTCTGTTCTGCCAGTTCCGCGAGGGGTGTTTTCCTGAAAGTGGCCACGTATTCAGCGATGTGGCGGACGTAGCCTGGCTGGTTTTTCTTGCCCCGATGGGGAACGGGGGCGAGCCATGGAGCGTCCGTCTCGAGCAGAAGCCGCTCGCCGGGCACGATGGCGAGTGTCTCTCGAATGTTGTCGGCACGGCGGAACGTGGTCATGCCATTGTAGGAAAGATACGCACCCATTTCTAGAACAGTGCGCGCCTCGTCCGGAGTACCCGTGAAGCTGTGGATCTCGAACACCTGATTAGCGCGAAGAGTGTTCTTGAGGATAGCCAGGCAATCGTCGAAGGCTTCGCGACAATGGACAATCGCGGGCAGACCGAGTTGCCCGGCGAGGTCGATGAATGTTTCGAACACTCTCCGCTGCGCGTCTCTGGGACTGTTGTCGTAGTGGTAGTCCAAGCCGATTTCTCCCACGGCCACGACTTCGGACAACGCGAGCAGTTTCTCGAAGGGAGGCAGGCAGTCGAAGTCCTCCGCGTCGTGTGGATGGACACCCGCGGCGGCCCAGGCGCCGGGTTCCGCAGCCGCGACGTGAGCGGCGCGCGTGGAGGATTCCAGGCAACCACCGGCGATCAGAAAGCGTGTCACACCGTTTTTGCGTGCGGCGACGAATCCCTCGGCAGGATCGCCATCACGCTCGAGATGCATGTGGGTGTCGAATAGTTCCAGCGAGGGGAGGGGGGGCGTCATGAGTTCACTCAAGTGGCACATTGCGCTCGTAGGTCACATCGGCAAAGTGGGTTTTGTGTCCATCCTCGAGGCGGAGCCGCACGATGTCTCGGAGCCGGTCCAGCGCAGCGGGCATTTTCTCCACGGGGATGCGGATTCGCGCGTTCGCGGCGAATGCATCCCGCTCGCGCAGGTAGACGTAGATGGACGGCAGTTCGTAGTCGAGCTGGATGGTTGCGATGTCGAAGGAGACTCCTTCAGGTCGCGTGCCGATGAGTGAGAGAAACCGGAGTGCTCCGAGGAGCGGACGCTCCTGAACGGGCTTTCCGGGGCGAAGCCTGGACGGGTTTCGCACCCCGGTGATTTCAGGCAGAAAGCCGATGCCGCCGGATTCCCACCACGGAAGGATGTATCCCTGGTCATCGATGAATCTTTGTGGTCGGCAATGCAACTTGGCCACGGCCACTCGTTGCAGGATGCTGATGACGAGTGTGTCGGGAAGACGGCGGATGACCCTGGCACGTTCGACGATGATCGCTTTTTCGAGCCGTTGGCGTATCCTGCGTGTGTCGAGCACCATCAGGTTCGTCTTGCCCTTCTGCACACCGAGATCTGCCAGGATTTGTCGAACGCTGTCTTCAGAGAAGTTCTTGGTGGTGTGGATTTCGATATTTCGGATGATGAAGTATGGATTCTGCACGAAAAAAACCTTGCGGAATCCATAGCTGGCAGTGCAGAGGATCACAAGGAGAAGAAGGAGGGAGCCTGTCCAGAAGAAGATCCGCTTCAGGCTGTTTCTGCGCGCCTGGGAGTCCCCCTGCGACATTTTTGCCGAGCGTCGTTTCTTTGGAGTCGTGTTTTTTTGGGACTTCGCTGCCACCGCGTGTGTATCCTCTGATCCGGTTTGTCATCACGTGCCTGCGGTGCAAAGC
>JAGLDW010001752.1 GCA_023145395.1 Lentisphaeria bacterium
CTCGTGTGAACGCTGTCCAGCTTCTCGTGTGAACGCTGTCCAGCTTCTCGTGTGAACGCTGTCCAGGTTCTCGCCGACTCTTGGCGTTCCATTTTTACGTTGAGACATCTTTTACGTTGGGACATCGAAGGGAGGATCCATGCGTATTTCCTGGGTGGTGCTCGTGGCCACGTTGCTCTTTTCCTCGGTGGCTCAGGCGAAGCTGATCGCCATCACGTCTGCTGACGATTGGACGAAGATCGAGGGGGCGGTCGCCGGTGATGTCGTCGAGGTGGCGCCGGGGACCTACAAGTTTCGCGTGATGCTCTCGAAGCTAGGAACGGCGGCGCAGCCGATCACGATCCGAGCCAAAGATCCAATGCAGCGTCCGGTCTGGGACCTCGCCGGGAAGGCTGTCGGGGCTTGGCCCGGGAGCTATACTGCGGGGGATAAAGGGCGTGGTTGCTGGCAGATCAAGGGGAGCCACTACGTTATTTCGGGGATCGTCTTTCGGAACTGTCAGGACAGCTCATCGGCGGGGATCCGTGCGGTCAACTCGGGCCCCGTGACCGTCCGGGATTGTGTTTTCGAGCATAACACCAACGGGATCACGGGCTCATCGGACGACTTCGTTGTTGAGTTTTCCGAGTTTGCTCATAATGGCAAGCTGACGTCTTCCGGGAGCCCGACACATAACGTGTATATCTACGGTGGTGTGTTCACGCTCCGCTACTCCTATTTGCACGATCCTCTCGAGGGACAGAACTTTCACGTTCGCGCCCGGAAGGCGCTCCTCGAGTACAACTGGATCACGCGGCCGGGTTCATATCCAGGAGACGTGATGTCTTGCAATTCGCTCTGTGGTGGCTCGGGACAGAACGCTATCACGCAGGAGATGACGCTTCGGGGGAACGTGATCGTTCAGGGGACTCCCGCGAACGGGAGTCAGCTCATCGCCCTTTTCAATGATGAGTCGTCGGGATCCTACGATAACTCGGGGAAGGTCTCGAAGATGGTGCTGATTCTGATCAACAACACCGTCATAGGCACGCCCGTCAGCGTGGGAAAGACTCATCGTTTGGTCAATATGCGCAACGACGATGTCGACACGGACGTCGTGTTGCACAACAACATCATCTTCAACGTCGCAGAGATCGCCGTGCCCCGAAGT
>JAGLDW010001753.1 GCA_023145395.1 Lentisphaeria bacterium
CTATTAGCTTGCTCAAGGATGTGATCAAGTGCATGGGGTTGAAGTCAACGAACCATGCGAAGCGACTCAAGGAACTCAAGGATGCGCTCGGCGAGTGCCTAGACGGTTGCCGAGACGACCCAAACTACCTGATGCCGCCCCTTGATGGTAACAAGAGAGGTGGTTCTTGGGGACATGTGAAGCAGCGCACCAAGGATGGTAAGGATGTGCATCCGGACGGCACAGATGACTTGGATGGGAGTGAGGTGCAGCAGACTTGCTCAGTCGGGGCGACATGCGCCAAGTAAACCTGGAGGCGGACATGACTACGGAATGTGCTCTTGGAGATCGTCTCGCGTGATGCGTCTTGCAGCCTTGGGCGTTGCATTCATGCTAGCTGCCCTGGTGGCCCTTGCCTGGGTTGGCCGGCGGGCGGAGGTGGGCCCGGGGGCCGCTAGGACTGGCTTGGCGCACGACACCCAGGTCGGATCGGCATCATTCCGTGGGTGTGTCTCAGACGCGGCCGGTGCGCCAGTACTCTTGGCTAAGCTGACCGGTTTCCAGTCCTCCTTGGCCAGGATTCCCGTGGACCTGAACAAGCGTGGAGAGTTCCAGTTCCTTGGCTTGGACCCGACCACTCAGCTCTATCTCTGGGTCACTGTACCGGTGGGCTATCGGAGGATGAGCTTGATCGGAGTTCGAATCGAAGAGTCCCCGCTGACCATAGTCTTGTCGCCTGGTGGAGTCGTTCTGGGACGCGTCGACGGATCCGGCGATGTACCAGTAGAACAGCTGAGCATTGTGGCGACGTGGAGCCTTCAAGGCCGGTGGGATCCGGGCTGGGCCGTCGCTCGGGTCGGAAGTGATGGGACGTTCCGCATTGTAGGTGTGCCCGTCGAGCAGGTCCTCACGTTGTCGTTAACGCACGAGTGTTCCGCTGCCACGGGTCTGCGAAGCGAGCCGGTGGTATCCTTGGCCAACGCGAGCAACGTCGTGGTTCGACTGAAGGCCGGGCGGATCGTGGAAGGTTCAGTCAATGCCAAGCTTGGTCGTGCCGATTTGACGGCCTCCCTCCATCGAGTCGGACTTCCACCTCCGT
>JAGLDW010001754.1 GCA_023145395.1 Lentisphaeria bacterium
TGGGCATTGAGCGCCCGGAACTGGCCGCGCATCACAATGCATGCTTCTCTGCTTGATTTTTTTTCGGTGCTCCGGTTAGCATCGGCCATGGCGATGCTCAGTGAATTCGTGTGTGAAAATAGGAAGAAGCGCGGCCGTGAGGGCGCCTAGCAGCGGGTGCATATGATCTCGGTGGCGCGTTGTCCTCTTTTGCTTCTGATTGTCCTGTGCTGTGGCTCATCGTGCCGGAAGGGGAGCGAGATTGATTCGGGCGATGCCGGCAGCCTCTCTCCAGATGCTATTCGGGTGCGGATCACGGCGGCACGATTGTCGGTTGCCGAAACACCAGGCAAAAGAACACCGGCCGGTGTCCCGTACGATTGCGGCAGCGTGGTTTCGATCGTTCCGGGTTCCGGGGGATTGGTCGGCCTTTGGGTCCCGGCCGGCAAGGATTCTGGAAGAGCTACCTTTCAGCGCGCGCAATTCACACGCGATCTCGAAGACGGCCGGGCGCTCTTGTCTTGCATCCATGAACTGAGTCGGGAAGGAAAATCGAATGCAGCCCTGCGCGCGGCACAACAAGCCGTTGAACTGGAACCGGACGATCGGGAGATCCTGGAAGTTTTGGCCGCACTCAGCGCCTGCAAAGATCGAGAGATCGCCTGGATCCGGGCTCGGTGGGCGGCCCAGAAAAAGCACGGCCAGTTTCCGGGCAATAGGGAGATATTGAAGGAACTTGCGGTGCCAGGCACCGAGCAGGATCGGGGTGAGATCAACCGCCTCCGGGCCCGGCTGGGTCTTGCCCCACTGGCCGACGACTACGACGGGTACATGATCATCTTGTCGGGCAAGCGTTCGAAAGAAGGCCGCCCCTCCCTTGCCAACTACATGCGACGCCGGGAGGAATTTGCGTCGGCGGGCGTTGCGACCCGGCCCTGGATGCCACGGGTGGTGCCCAGCGGCAACTACCCTGGCCTAAGACCAGGATTCACCATCGCGGTGCTGGGCGTATGCGGGAAACAAGAGCTGAAGGAACGCCTGACCCGGCTCAAGCGCATCGACCCCAACATCTATGCCCGATTGGTGAAATGGCACGACATGGTGGACAGCTGCCCCCGGAACGTGTCTTCCGAACCTCTAACCGAGAGCAGGCTGGCCTCGATCCGGCTCGAGATGAAGGAGTCCTCGGATCGAACCGAAATCGCCAACAAGACCCGCGCAATTCTCGAAGAGCTTTCGCCGGACACCTGGTCCGAGCGTTTCGGCAAGGATGCGTTGTGCTATGCCGCCTGGGGTTTGACCTGTGAAGCGGCCAGGAAGGAAACGGGACCCCAATTGCATGCCGGTGTTGAGAAACTCTGCTCCACGGTGTCCATCTCCGAGAGGGGGAGCGTCGAGGTGCACAAGAAGGTTATCCCAGATGGAAGCGTGGCGCAGGTCGTCATGTGCAGAGCCGAAGACCAGATCGAAGAGGAAAAGTCCCGGCACTATCTCGACATGATGGTCCTTTTTGCGCGAATAAGTGACAACGGAAACTGGATGCCGTTTGGTGTCTATTTCTTGCCGGTCGGCTCACCGGACGGAATGACGATAGAGAGTGTGAAGATGACGCAAGACACCATCTGCATCGTCGTGGTCGTAACAACAAGCCATGTTTTCTACAGCAAATCGACCACTCATCTGGAGTGCTATCACTCCCGGCAGGGGTCGAACCGGTTTGGCAGGGTCAGAAATTTCCAGCCGACAATCGCCTGGGAGGAGGAAGAGGCCATCACTCTCTGTGATTGTGAGGACTGCGACTGTGTGGACGAGACTTCTCATCTCAAACATCCGGTTCTCGGCTGGAAGCTGGTGCCGGGCGAGGACTCGGATCTGTTATGCATTCCAGGTGAACTGGATGCCGAGACCCACTATATTCACAAGGACTCCAAACGCCGGGACCGTGCCTACAAGATCGAAGGTTCGCGTGCCACCAGGCTCCGTGACTTTTCTGCGTGCCGGGCTTCTACGCTGCCGGACAAGGAGGACCAGAATTGAAACACTCCCTTGCATTCGTCCTGCTTGGAATTTCGCTCCTGGTTGGGATATCGACAAACAAATACAGGTAGAAAAACATGCCTCGTACGGAGCTGCGCAGATACGTTATATCCCAGGACATGACTTCAGCCGGACCGCAAGCC
>JAGLDW010001755.1 GCA_023145395.1 Lentisphaeria bacterium
GGCCGCAGCACAAGGGACTGACGGCGTCAATGCCGCCATGGCATACGGCACGGACGGTTCTCTCAGTGCTCTGGGCCTCGTCCGCCTGGGCGACCCGAGAGGTGTGCAGCCTGTGTACGAACCGGTGCCTGTCATACGTGGCGAGATATATGAGACATATCCTGAGATTGAAGACATCCTGGCACCTTGTTTTCTAACTCTCGACCTGGAGACCCTGCAGACATTGAACGCAAAAATCGCGCTTGAGGGACAGGACGCCAGGGACGTAGCACGCGACTATCTCACGTCAAAGGGATTTCTGTAGGAGCGGTCTCCTCCTTGCGAAGGGAGAATCTGTCCGCTGTGCCGCAGTGCAACTGGGTTGCCGTCCTTGGCTCAGCTCTGGGCTCGGTCTCCCTACTTGTCCCATGGCTCACGCTACGGTCCAGTCGGCTTGCCGCAGGTGAAGGCATCGGACTCCCGGGTGCAGCAGGAGCACCTCTCACTTTCCTCATCATTGTCCTGTGGGCTTCCTGTCTATGGGCGAGCTGCGGCAAACGAACCGAACTCCGGAGGATGGTGCTGGGATTCGCAGGCACAATCTCGCTTCCGCTTACACTCTTCATTGCCGGCCTTGGCGCGACAAGTCTCCTTCAACTTGAAGAGAGTACCGCCCGAGCGTCACTCGGCGCCGGAGTGTGGCTGAGTCTACTGGCTGCCTACATGCTCATACACACTTCACGCATTGAATTTGAGGGCAGGCCACGCATCCGCACTCTTCTTACATGGCTCGGCCCCACACTGGTACTTGCAATCGGCATGACCGGAATCTACGGTGACATCTCCCTCATACAGGAGTTCGAGGGCAATGAGTCACGATTCCTGCAAGAAGCGACTCGACACGTCCTTCTGTGCGCCGTCAGTGTGACCATCGGAACCTGCTTCGCCGTTCCGCTGGGCATAGCCGCAGCCAGGAGTCGCAAGGCAGCAAGACCGATAATCATCATCAGCAGTGCAATCGAGACGATACCGAGCCTCGCTCTCTTCGGCCTCATTATCGCCCCGCTATCCGCACTTTCATACGCCTATCCCGCACTGCGGGACATGGGAATACGCGGCGTAGGCGCGACACCTGCGATAATCGCGCTGGTCCTCTACTCCC
>JAGLDW010001756.1 GCA_023145395.1 Lentisphaeria bacterium
CCGCAGTGAGCTTCCTTCCCATGGATCATTTCCCTTCGCGTGGTGGTGAAGTCGCATACGCCGATCAAACATTCAGGAACCAGTTAACTTCTATTGAGGTGTTGGGTCAATGCTGAAGGGAGATCGGTCGAATATCGGAAGCGCAATTGTCACCAGCCATGTTCCGATGGTTGCCAGGCTTGTCATGATCGTGGCCGGCCACGATAGGCGGAAAGAAGAGCGGCGTGAGCAGGAGCGTCGTGCCCATACAAGTGGAACAGGGGCTTCATGGGTACTTCGGACTCTGCTTCTACGGAGGGGCCACGCAGCCGGGGTTGTTCAACTGAGCTGCCTGCGGGCGTGGAGACCTAACCTGACTGTTTTGGGAGGCACACACACATGCGTTTTCTTGGGCTTTAGGTGCCCCAAACACTCCAATATTCTACTATGGTCCAGATATCTATCGGCGTGGTCGTCCTGAGGACACCCGACGATCTCAGCACACCTGTTCGGCGATCTCACCCGCCCTGGTGAGCGGCAGCACCATGACACGGTCGTGAAGCGGGTATGCCGCCGCCCCCGGATGGACCACCCACAGGCGCTCCAGCGACAGATCCTTCAACGCGATCCTCATGGAGCGGGTGAGCTTTGGAGCGTCGCTGAACTTGAACTCAACGCCCCAGCTGCGTCCACCGCGCTGGAACAGAAGATCCAGCTCCGCACCGCCGTGGGTGGCCCAGAAGTAGGCTTCTTCGTCTTGCAGGTCCAAAGCACGGATCAGCTCCTCCAGCGCGAACCCCTCCCATGAGGCTCCTAGCTTGTTGTGCGACAGGAGCTGTGGAAGCGTCTCGATGGCGTGAAGTGAGTGGAGTATGCCGCTGTCACGAAGGTAGAGCTTGGGGCTCTTGACCAGCCGCTTGCGCGTGTTCATGTGCCACGGCTGGAGCAGCCGAACCATCAGCGTCCCCTCAAGGATCTCGATGTACCTGCGCACCGTCGCGTCTGAAATTCCGAAGGAGTGCGCGAGCTCCGAGTAGTTCAGGGTCTGTCCATGGTAGTGGCTGAGCATGGTCCAGAACCGCCGAAGGGTTCGGGCAGGGATCCGAATGCCCAGCTGCGGAATGTCGCGCTCGAGGAAGGTCGTGATGTAGTTTCGACGCCAGAGGTTGCTCTCTTGATCCGTCGTCGCGAGATAGGAGCGAGGATACCCGCCACGCAACCAGAGGGACTCGGCGTTTTCAGCCCCGATCTCCTCCAGCCGGAACCCGCTGAGGTGATGGTAGGCGATGCGTCCAGCCAGTGACTCACTGCTCTGCGCGATGAGATCGCGTGAGGCGCTCCCCAGCAGCACGTAGCGCTGGTCCG
>JAGLDW010001757.1 GCA_023145395.1 Lentisphaeria bacterium
TCCGGAGCCGGGTTTGCCCAATCGGAACAGGACGCATGCATCGTTGAGCCGCCAGCCGGGCTGGTCGAAGGGGGTGTTTTCCTCGGACACAAGGCCATGAGTTGTGGCGGCGTGAAGGAGATCCTCGATGAGCTTGTCGAAGTCTTTGGATTTCAGGTCACGGATAGCATTGTCGCCATCCCACAGACTTGTCGAACGGAGTGTCTTGCCGAGTGCGCTTCGGGAACTGCCGCGCACGATGAGGTCCATATCCCTCAGGTTGCTCTTGCGGTGGGTCGGTGCTGATAGCATGAGCCAACGGGCTCCTTGAGGCTTTTCGTCGCTACCAAACCCCCAGGGCGACCTGATTCGGCTGTGAGATTTGGCGAGGACCTGCTCAATGACACCTGCGTCGAGAATCTGGGCGCGAATGGCCATCCACTTGCGCAAATGGTCGAGCAACTCACGGTAGACGTTCGCACGGACCTCGGGGCTAGCCTGTTGGAGTACGGGTGCGGACTGTGCAAAGAGTTCCTCGTCTTCGGCAAGTTCGTCAATGCCGAGATAATCGACTTTCACCAGACCGAGCTGCTCAAGGTTGGGGTTCGTGTATCGCCATCCACGGCGTTGGTCAAACCAGATGCGATAGGCGAGTACCTGGCGAAGCGTGGATTCCGCTTCCTGTAAATTGAAGCCACGCAGTGTTGGCTCCAGGAGCCACTCGCTGCGGATCTCCGGCTCGGGGCGATCGAAACCGAGTGCCTGCTGTTGAGCGGCCCCCAAGGCGTCGCTCCGCAATCCGTTTGGTCCGGCGGCCTCAAGGGCGCTGAGGAATCCGGCACGAACGAGACTCACGAAGAGGAAGTCGTTGAAATGCCCGGCCTGCAGTGCGGCATCCTGGCGGTTGTCAGAAAATCCTAGGAGCTTACGTGTGTACAATTCCATGCCCGACCCAAGTCCGTGCATCCAACGGAGTGCGCTTGCGACCAGGACCGTCGTGGCCGAGCTCCGACCTTCGGCGGACAAGGAAGCGAGGCGTGTCCGGTCGCGAG
>JAGLDW010001758.1 GCA_023145395.1 Lentisphaeria bacterium
CGGCAAGCTGGATTCTAAACCCAGCTTATCCCGGCAAACTCCACGTGCTCTCGGACGGCGCGCGCTCAGGCAAGAATTCCCTCCGGATCAGCGCTAACGGTGAACGGGCGGCGCATATTTTCCAACCGTGCGACGGACTCGCGCCCGGCGCAAGGTACAAGGTGTCTGCCTGGGTGCGTGGCGGACGGACCGACCTCCTCTTCTACCAGTACGATCAGGCTGGCTCAGTCCCAACCGTCATGGCTTGTTCCGGGAAAGCCGGAGCTGAGTGGCGGCAGATTTCGGCCTACTACGTGCCAAGTGTCACAGGCTTCAAGAGCGCCTCTCTCGCCTTGGTTGTCCGGCGTGGCGAACACGTCGACATTGACGAGATCAAGATGGAAGCGTGCCGACCGGTCGGCCCTGTAAACGGCAAGCCCATCATGTTCGAGAATGAACTGATCAGCATGCGACTGTCCTCAACGGCTACGCTTGAATCGTTCAAGTGCAAGTCCAGCGGTGCGGAGTACGCAACCCCCGGGAACCGCGCGCCGCTGTGCCACGTCGGTATCAACGGCGCCGTAATTCCGGCACGCGCACTCAAGCTCCATGGTGGCATCATCGACGTTGCATTCGCTGATCCCGACATCCGTGCCAGCTTTCGCATCACAGCGCGCGGTCGCTACTTCCGTATCAAAGTCATCGCTGCGCAACCTGCCGATATCGACTGGTTGACAATCGATTTTCCGCTAAGGAAACTCGCGACTCAAGGCTGGGCCTTCGCGGCAAACTACGACGACACTTTCGGCACCTGCGGTTTTGCGCTCGACCTCCAGGGCCAAAGTCGACTTCGTGGAGCCGGGACGGACATCGTGACTCTGGAGTTCTTGGCCCGCGCGCTGCATGGCATCAAAGGCGCCGGCTTTGCATTGCTCGGCAGTCCACGCGACGAATTCAACACATCGATTCAGCACGTCGAGCGCGACAACGGCCTGCCGTGCCCCATTCTCGACGGCAAGTGGGTGCGCGAGTCGGAGCCGATCCGGCGGTCCTACCTGTTTGCCGTCGGCATGCACGAGAAGGATACGGACGCGCTGATCGAGTGTGCGAAAATTGGCCATTTTCAGACGATCCACATCCTGAAGGACGCCTGGCTCAAGACGCACGGTCACTACGAAATCAACACCGGCCAGTTCCCCGACGGGCGCCAGAGTTTCAAGCGTGTGGCGGCGAAGATCCACGCTGCGGGGCTGAAAGTTGGCGTGCACCTGTTCGGGCCGTCAATTTCTCCGAACGATCCCTATGTGACGCCAGTACCCGATGATCGCCTGCTTGCCGTTGACTGGCCACCGCTGGCCGAGGACGTGGTGGCCGGAACCGCAACGCTGACTCTCACGACACCGCCGACAACCTTCCCGCCGGCACATAATGATCGAAGTCGGCCCTTCCCGCTGCGCCTTGGCGACGAACTCGTGCGCTACGGCGAGGTGGACGTCGGTCCGCCTTTCCGGTTCCTGAACTGCCAGCGAGGCGCTTACGGCACCACGGCGACACCGCACCGTGCCGGCACCCCCGTGCGCGGTTTGCGCACCATGGTGGGGTTCTTCATGATCGATCCTGACAGTTCGCTTCTCGATGAAATCACATCGAACTTTGCGGACATCGTGAACGATTGTGGATTGGACATGGTTTACTTCGACGCCAGCGATGGCGGTCCCCGCCCCCCCTACGCTGACATGGGGTACTACCTCGACAAGTGCCACCTTGCGTTTTACCGCAAGTTCGATCACGATGTCCTGTACCAAACCAGCAACGGCACGCTTCCGAATCTCGGCTGGCATATCGTGGCGCGCAGCGCATCCGCCGACGGTCACGGGGACATCAAGTTGCACCTCGACGAAAGACTCCACACCATTCTGGGGATGAAGAAGAACTTCATCCATGCCGACGTGGGCTGGTATGGCCTGGATCCTGGCAGCCGGCCCGATCGTATCGAGTACATTTGCGCCAAGTGTCTGGGCGCCGACGGCTCAATCTCGGTGCAGACGACCCGGGCTGCTCTGGAAGCGGACCCTCACGCGCGTGAAATCATTGAAACGATCGGACGCTACGAGCGCTGCCGACTCGCAAACGTGTTCCCAGAATCGGTGAAAGCACAATTGCTTGAAAAGAAACGTGAGTTCAAGCTCTTCGACGACGGCAAAGGCGGCTGGACGCTCTGGCACGCCGCCTACGAACCCGACCGTGTCATCATTCAACTCGACGGCAAGCAGAATGAGTGGACAATTCAGAACGACTTGCCCGTAAGCTGTCGACTGGCTGTTGAGATAACGCGCGACATTCAGCATGCCGTTGGTCCGGACTACGACAGTCCCAATGCCATTGTCATTGAGGATTTCGAAGATCTTGCCCCTTACGAGATGAGCAAACGGAATCAGTATGAGAAATTCGTGCTGGGGAAGGGCAAGACATTGACAGATCAGGGCCCGACATTGGAGGGAGTGACACAATCGCTCGAACGCTCCGAGGAGAACCCACGTGCCGGTAAGGCGTGCGGTGTCTTCAAGGCGACGAACAGCGGCTTGGGGGAAGGTTGGAGCGCCAAGGGAAAACGCTTCACGGGGCCTCTCGATCTGAGCAGTTCGCGTGGACTCGCTATGTGGATCAAGGGTGACGCCAAGAATGCAGTGTTCATGCTGCAACTTCTCGACACGTCTGGGCGCAATCACCAATGGCGTCGGAAGATAGACTTCAAAGGCTGGCGGCTCGAAATGTTCAGGATTCCGGTTGGCGCGGACTTCAACTGGCGGCAGGTCGAGTACATTCTCTTCTACTACAACAACATCCCGGGCAAGACCACGGTTGCCTGCGGTCTCGACGATCTCAAGGCCTTGCCCGGCCTGACAAGAATGCCCATGCTTTCAGGTGTCACCTTGACCGTCAATGGCAAGATCAGCAACCTGCCCGGCGAAATCGGCCCCCGCGAACGTCTCACTACTGATGGACTTGGCACCTGCACCGTCTGGCCCGGAGGCATGAAGCCGGGCCGGAAACGCATGCTGCCGGAAACGGCCATCATACTCGCTCCGGGCACCAATCGGTTGATCTTCTCATGCGATCTGAAAGAGGGCTTCCAGCCGGACGTAAATGTAAATGTGCGCCTCATAAAGCTCTGGCCGGTGACGCAGTAGTGTCTTATCCTGAT
>JAGLDW010001759.1 GCA_023145395.1 Lentisphaeria bacterium
TGGGCTAAATGGATTCGCGAGAAAGCTGAGGGATTGAAATGAAAAAGTACGCCAGCCATCCGCGAGAGCACATCGTGGCGAGGCTCTTGGGTATGGATATGCCCGAACTCGCCCGCGGCGCCGCTCTCGCGCTTGGGGTGTCTATGCCCAAACCGGCCCAGGTGCCTGTCGGGCTGATTGACCACCACATGAAGCGCGAAGGTTGGCGACATGATGGCGTCGACTCATGGCGCAAGGACGGCGAAACCATGTGGGCAGGGCGCACCATTGCATGGGGTGTGATCCACAGGACCGCCCATAGCGATGAGGGGGACGACTTGACGCCGAGCGCCGTGCGCTTTCTCGAATCGTGGGAAGATTTCGACAGGAAGAACGTTGGGGAAAAATCATGAGTGACGCACGAAACCCAATGGCACTGTACCTGCTCGCTCAAGGATGGATAGTTCATCACGAAATGAAACTTGCGACGATGTACCGCCAGCCCAAGACGCATCACAAGCTGCTCATTCCCCATCCGGGCCAAGTGCGCGAAGGTTACCACGTCAATTACGCAGTGCGGTTGCTGTCGCGGTGGCTCAAGCGCCCAGCGCATGAAATCCGAGACGATATTGGCCAAACCGGAGCATGGGGCTACACAACCTATCGCGTGGTCATTGAGTCCGTGGATGGACTCACCGCGATTGCAGACCCTGGTTGCATGGGTCCGCCATTCCCGCTCGTGATGGAAGCACATCAAACGGAATCGATTACCGCACTGATCGGCGTCGAAATCGAGGTTCGTATCCTCGCAGACTTCGGCGAATCGTGCGTCATTCGCGCTGAATTGCAGTCATGGCAAACCCTCACAGAAGGCGGATCGCTCGAAGAGTGGCGAGCGTGGGCGAAGTCCGTACGATAAACATTGACCACACCCTTCACCGTGTTGCATAATGCGCAAGACGCAAAAGGAGTATGCATGAAGATGCCTGAACGCATGGTGGAGATCCTGGAAACCATGCCGGACTATGGATCGATGGATTCCGCAGCACTGCG
>JAGLDW010000176.1 GCA_023145395.1 Lentisphaeria bacterium
TGGAGAGCACTGAGTTGGTTTGACCAAACCTGTCCGGTCCTTCTCACTCGACCGATCCTTTGTGTTCTCCAAATCTCCGTGATCTTCCTACTCCGTGCCTCCGTGGTGAAGTCTCTCCGGATTCCGGTTCTTCCGGGGCAACAGGGATTGATCATCAATATTGATTGTCCAGACAATTAGTGAAATGCCATTAGGCGGCACAGTGGCAGCAACGCTTTAGCGGACAAGGAGGCGCGTGAGGAAGCGTCCGTACCAGGTGAAAAGGGCCTGCCCATAGACGATCCAGAGGATGGCGGCAAGGGCGACGAAGGGGCCAAAGGGAATGGGGGCATGGCGGTTTTCGGGTGCGCGGGTGAGCATGATGCCGATGCCGATAAAACAGCCGAAGAAGGCGGCGAGAAGCATGATGTAGATCGTGGCGTCGGCGCCGAGAAAGGCACCGACCATGGCCAACAGCTTCAAGTCTCCCTGTCCCATGACCTCGCGCGGCGCCACCCACTCGGCGACCTCCGCATGGACCGTCTTGAGTTCGGCCCAGTCCCATCGGTTGTTCTGAACACGGACACCATTGGGGTCAAAGGAGACGACCGCCTCGGGAAAAACAGTTTTCCCCTGGTTCTTGTCTCGGATGATCTCGATGTCCTTGGCGTGGACCACCAATCGGTCTCCGCGGCGGATGAACACATCCTCCCAGATTTCCGTGAACTCGTTGCCGATCTTGAGGCCCTTGGCCGTGAAAACGCCCTTTGCGGATGTGGCGAGTATGCAGCGGGACCGTCCCCAGAGCCGCCCCGCGGACTCCATGATCAGCCAAAGCACGGCATAGCCGAAGGTGATGCCCAGGAGTGCGTCGAGCCCGGCGACCACGCGCCAGTGGTCGCGCACAGTGGGCCAGACTGTGTCCAGTAGGTCAAGCAATCCTCCCAGCAACAGGGGTTGTGGCTCCGTGCCTTTCAGCATCGCGGTGGAGATGTGCGTTTCGGGAAAGGCGAGCGCCAGCGCCCCGGCGATGGCCATGCAGGGGAAGGTGATCTTGTCGGGGATCAGGTAGTGTTCCCAATCGATCTGCGCGATCGCGAAGAGTGCGGCTGCGAACACGCAGTAGCCGAACACGGAGCTTGCCGGCAGGCCCCGGTGCATGATCGCGTACCACATGAGGAGGAACAGCATGCCATTGGCCGCCTCGACGATGGGATAGCGCATGGAGATGGGCTGGGAGCATTGGCTGCAGCGTCCGCGCAGGAAGATCCAGCCGAGGATGGGGATATTCTCCCAGGCTCGGATTGCGTGACCGCATTTTGGGCAGTGGCTCGGAGGATGCGACAGGGATTCGCCGCGCGGCAGCCGCCAGACGACAACGTTGAGAAAGCTGCCGACGACCGTGCCGAAAAGAAACACCGCGATGGTGTAGAAGGGCAGGAGCAGCTCGACGGCCTCAGGCTGGAACATCTGCATTGGGTGGGGCTCCTGCTCCGTGTGCGGGGATCACGCTCTGTCGGCGTCGCGCCAGGGCGTGAACTCGGGATTGGGTTCGGGGATGATGGCGTCGATCTCTTCGCGCCAAGCCACAAGCCGGGCGTGGAGCGTCGTCGCCACCTCGGGCAGATCGGCGGCGAGATTGCGCTCCTCGCCTGGATCGTCGCGCAGGTTGTAGAGTTGCAGCGCCCCATCCTCGAAAAACTCGATGAGCTTGAAGTCTCCGCTGCGCATCGAGCATCCCGGGGTGCCGCCCTGGTTTCCGTAGTGAGGATAGTGCCAGAAGATCGCGTCCCGCTCCAAGTGGTCCTCCCCCTTGAGCAAGGGGACGAGGCTGACGCCGTCCACATGCTGTTCGGGCAGAAGCGGGAGTCCCGCCGCCTCCAGGAAGGTGGGATAGAAATCGGGGCTTGTGACAGGCACTTCGCAGGTGCTTCCGGGAGCGATGGCGCCGGGCCAGCGCACCAGCAGTGGTTCGCGCGTGCCGCCCTCGTACATCCAGCCCTTGCCTTCTGCGAGAGGCAGATTGCAGGTAGGCGAGCCCTCGGATGTGGACAGTCCCCCGTTGTCGGAGGTGAAGACCACAATCGTGTTCTCCGCCTTGCCCGTCTCCTCGAGAGTGTCGAGCAGTAGACCGACATTTTCGTCCAGGCTCTCGATCATGGCGGCGTAGGTGGGATGGGACTGGAGCAGCCGGCGTTGGATGCGTTGCTTTTTCTTGTGTTCGCAGGGGAAGAAGTCTCCCTCCTCGATGGTCTTGCGCTTGTCCAGGCCCAGCGCCTTGACCTTGGCCTTGTATTTGGCGATTTTCTCCGGTTTGGCCTGGAGAGGGCAGTGCACAAGATAGAAACTCATGTGTAGAAAGAAGGGAGTGTCTCCGCAGTCGCGGATCAGCTCGGCGGCTTCCTGCCCGAGACGGTCTGGAAGATACTCCCCATCCGGTCCATTGGGGAGGGACGGGATGTTGTATGGACTGAAGTATCCGTGCCAGGGGCAACCCATGTGACAGCCCCCCACATTCACGTCGAAGCCCTGCTTTTCCGGCCAGTAGGCTTCCTCGCCGAGATGCCACTTGCCCACGTGCCAGGTGGTGTAGCCTCCGTCGCGCAAGGCGCTGGCAAGGGTCTTTTCGGAGAGGGGCAGGTGGTCGATGTACGGGGCGTCGATCACGCGTCCCTTGGCGTCCCCCCCGATATAGTTCGTGACTCCCACGCGCGCCGGGTATTTGCCACTGAGGATGCTCGCCCGCGTGGGTGAGCAGACGGGGCAGGCTGCGTAGGCGTCGGTGAAGAGCATGCCCTCGTCGGCCAGACGATCGATGTTGGGTGTCTCATAGAAATCGCTGCCGCAGCAGGAGACATCGCGCCAGCCCAAGTCGTCGATGAGAATAAACAGGATGTTCGGTTTCGTCGCCATGTGCCTCTTCGGTGGTGCGGGTCTCTAACTGCGGCGCGTCGTCCGCTCGTGGTGTTATTCGGCGGCGACTTCGTCGTAGTTGGTGAGGGGACGGCACCAGATATTGCGGAAGCGCACGAGATCCTTGTGGTCCTGCAGCTTGAGCGGCCCGGTGGCCGGCTGGGGCTCGTAGGAAGTGGTTTTCTTGTGTTGCGTGGGTCCTTGCAGCGCCTTCATGTGGTGCAGGACAACACCATTGAGGATCACCGTTGCATAGGCGGGGGAGACGAGCGAGTCGCCGGCGAAGCGGGGGGCGATCCAGAGGATGTCGTACTGCTGCCACTCACCGGGCTTGCGGCAGGCGTTCACCAGGGGTGGACACTGCCCGTAGATGCCACCGGCCGTGCCATCGGGATAGGTGGGATTGTCATAGCAGTCGAGCACTTGGAACTCGTATAGCCCCATCAGGAAGACACCGCTGTTTCCGCGTCCCTGGCTATCGCCCTTGACCGCTGCTGGGGAGGCCCACTCCACGTGCAACTGGTAGTCGCCAAACTCTTGCTTGCTGGTGATGTCTCCCGTGCCGGGAGTCACTTCCATGTAGCCATTCTCCAGCTTCCACTTGGCCTCGTTCCCGTCTTTATCCCTCCAGCCATCGAGGCTGGTTCCGTCGAAGAGGATGATCGCGTCCGAGGGGGGGGCGCCCGGCGCGTCCTGGGTGCTGGCGGTGGGGGGGGTGATCACGCGGGGCTGAGGGCGGTCTCCATCGTGCACATGCCAGCAACTGCCGGGGATGATGGGAGTGTCGTCGTAGCCAACGGGTGCTTTTTTCGCTGCGTCTGTCATGATGCGAATCCTTTTGCTTTTTTGGGAGGGCGACTGCGGACACTGCAAACAATAGCTCCCCGCGCGAACTTCGCACGGGGAACCACACAACAGAGCCGAGCGCAACGGCAGCCCCACCTCAATATCTCCCGATGTAGCTGCGACACTTGGGGCGCTATTACCCGCCAAATGTCGCATGCCGAGCACGGAAGGCCAACGTTGACAGTCTCAACGAGAAAAGCTAGACTGGGCATGGTCGCAGAGAAATCTGCAACATTCGGCTGTGCAGTGTAGCTGCGGGATGATAAACGTTCGGCCAGAAAGGGCCAGGAGATGGGAAACGAGACTATCGCCAAGCACCTGCGGCATCTGAAGTGGATTTCTGCCGGAATCCTGACGATGCTGTGCGTGAGTGTAATACTTCAGTGCGTAGCTGTTGGAGAGCAAACGCGGGAAAGAAGGTTGACGGACCCAAGGTGTGAGGAAGGGAGGGCGTATTCCAGAGCGAGGCAGTGGGAGCCATTGCTAGCACTGGCAGAGAGTTGGCTTGCGGACGAACCCAGCGAACCCTATGCGCTCTGGTTTCGAGCAATGGCGCTATTTGAACTTGGTCAGTTTTCTCAAGCCGCTAAGGCATTCGAGGCGGCAGCGCGAGACGTGCCAGCTTGGAAGGAAAACGCTGGCGCCTATATCAGCGAGTGCAAGACGCGCCTCGACCCAACAGGATACGCGAAGAGCCAACAACCGGATGGAGCAGTTAGTCAGAAATCCGCGCCAAGCGCGGCGCCCTGAGAAGCTCATCCGAAGCGTTCAGCAAAAAAATGGCGAGGAATATCACAATAGCCTGTCTGCTCATCATGGCGCTTGCAGTCACTGGCTGTGATCGCCATGGTGGAGTTGTCCCCATCGCCGATTCCACAAAGGCAAAAAGCGTCGTTTTGCGATCGACCCGCACCGATGTATCAGGGATTTCGCTGCGGGTGAGAGGGCACATAGACGGGGAAGCCACTCTGTCTGCTGCCAACTGGGATAAACAAGTTCTCAAAGGCACCGTAGACTGGCAGGTTTACCATGATTGGTTCAACGGAACCTGCACATTGCGGTACCTGCCAAAGGACGTGAAGTCGGGGGCCTTGACTATCGAATATGAGTTTCATTGATACGGAAGACATCAGCCGAACCAATAAATATTGCCGGACAGATGGGTGGAGCCTGCCGAGAGAGTGTTTTCCCGACAACTGCTCCTTTCGCGTGTCGGGAAAACAGCGGCAGTGTGAGGCCTGTCTTACCGAGCCATGGGGCAGGCGCCGGTGGCGCAGCAGGGGCTGGGACCACTAGAGGCTGGACACGTTCCCGCGGCTGGACACGAGGGTGCTTTGTTTGCCACCTTCGCGCTGAAGGTGGAAAACATTTTCTTCGGTTTGGGCGTGCCGCACTCGGGGCAGGGAGGCGCCTCTTCGGACAGAGTCCGGTGCAGGTGGGCGAACAGGTGGTCGCACTCGGTGCATTTGTACTCGTAGATGGGCATGGGTTCGGGGTCCTTTTGACGTTTCAGGGCAAGCGTGGAAAGCTCTTTTCATTCTGGCGTGGCGCCAGGCAGCCGTGTGTTGCCTCGCATGGATGTTGAACCGTTGAATCGAACGCGGTAAGATACCCGAGCCTATTCGAGGATCAACAGCCGCCTGCAGCGGCCTGCCTGCGGCGAAGAATGCACGGAGATGCGGAGAATGAAGCGGTTTCATGACGATCGCGACTGGTTTTTCGAGAAGCGCTACGGGCTGTTTGTGCACTGGGGTCTGTACGCTGTGCCGGGCTGGCACGAGCAGATTCAGTGGCGCCGGGACATCCCCAAGGCCGAGTACGTCAAGTTGATGGACCGCTTCAACCCTGTGGCCTACGACCCTGAGGCCTGGCTGGACTTGGTGCAGGATGCGGGGATGGAATACATCTGTTTCACCACCAAGCACCACGATGGCTTCTGTATGTGGGACACCGCGCACACGGAATACAGAATCACCAATACGCCCTACGGAAAAGATGTGCTCGCCATGCTGGCCGAGGCCTGCCACCGGCGCGGCATCCGTCTCTGCCTGTACTACTCCTGCCCGGATTGGCACCATCCCAACTCACTCAATCTTGGTGCCAGCCACCAACTCGACCAGCCGAATCCAGGCGATGAACCCGATTTGATGAAGTATGTGGACTACGTGGAGAGACAGATCCGCGAACTGTGCACCAACTACGGCCAGATTTCCTCGTTTTTCTGGGACATTCCCCCCGGCGTCAACATTCCCCGGCTCAACGCGCTGCTCCGCGAACTGCAGCCTGGCATCATGATCAATGATCGCGGCTATGGCCCGGGCGACTACGCGACTCCCGAACGACGCGTGCCCGAGGGGCGTTGCTTCACCAAGCCCACCGAGGCCTGTCAGTCCGTGGGACACCAGAGCTGGGGCTATCGCGAGGACGAGGACTACTATTCCGACCGACTGCTCATGGGTAGCCTCGACAAGATCCTGGCCATGGGTGGCAACTACCTGCTCAATGTCGGCCCAAAACCCGACGGCACGATTCCCGAGCAGAGCGCGGCGATTCTCCGGCGCATCGGCACCTGGTTCGCCAGGGTTAAAGAGTCTTTCTACGATGCCGAGCCCGCCTCTCACCTCACCGCCAACAAGGAGTGCCTGCTCACCCGCAAGGGGAACGACGTGTATGTTCACTTCCCCGATGGGGTTGCCTGCACGGGAGTGACGCTTCAGCCTATCGCGGTCGCCCCCCACCGCGCGACCGTGCTCAACACCGGCGCGGAGATCCGCGCCCAGGTCGAGCTTGTGCCGTCCTGGTTCCGCGCGGGCTCCTACCTGCGTCTGGCGGATCTGCCAGCAAACGAAATGGGTGCCGAGACGCTGGTCCTCAAACTCGAGTTCGAGGATTTGGACGCCGCACTCAAGGCAACTGCACCCGCGCCCGAGGCCCAGGAGTTCCTGCTTTGACACCAATGGATCGAGGAGAGGTTTGCATGCTATTCGATAGCCATGTTCATTTTGGCGACTGGGACGGCAAGGTCCCTGTCGAGACGCTCTACCGGAAAATGATGGACGAGATGGACGAGAACGGGGTGGACCGTTTCAACATCAACGTCTGCGGGAGGTGTCCGAGTTCCCCCGGTGCGTTGCGTCTGGCGGACGCGCTGTGGTTCAAGCGGCGGCAGCCGAGCCGGGTCACGGTCTTTGGGGGGTTGGACTGGGGTGGTGCGACGGATGGCGGCGCGGCGCCTCTCATTCCTTTTCGGACTCAACTCGACCGGCTCAAGCAAGTGGGTTGCGATGGGCTCAAACTGCTCCACGGAAAACCGGATCGCCGCAAGGAGCTGGGGCATCCGCTCGACGGGGATCTATGCGAGCCCATCTATGCCTGGCTCGAGGAGAACGACTGGTCCTGCGTGTGGCATGTGGCTGATCCGCCGGAGTTCTGGAACGAGGCGACCACACCACTCTGGGCCCGCCGAAACGGCTGGTGGTACGATGCGACCCATCCCCCGAAGAGCCAGATCGACGCGGAGGCACGCCGCGTCTTCGCCGCCCATCCCGGAGTCCGCTTTGTGCTCGCACATTTCTTCTTCATCAGTCAGGATTTGCAGGGCGCATCCGACCTGCTCGACACCTTTCCGAACCTGTTCCTCGATCTGACCCCCGGTGTGGAGATGTTCCACAATTTCCGCAAGACCCCGGAAGCCGCACGCGATTTCTTCATCAAGTACGCCGATCGCATCGTCTACGGGACGGACATTGGCATGGGCGCGCACACCACCGGGCCCAAACGTGGCTGGATGGTGCGGCACTGGCTTCAGTCCGGGGAGACGTTCGACGTTCCGGACGACCTCTACATGCTGCCCGACGACCGCACCGAACTCACGGGCATCGCTCTCCCCGACGACGTCACAAACCGTATACTGGGAGCAAATTTCGCCGCGATTCTCGGGGCGGATTCTCCCCGTCTCCTGGATGCTGCTGCGCTACGCGATCTTTGCCGGGACTTGCTGGCCGACGCTGAAGCCAGCGGCCTCCATGACGAAGCCGCACACCTCTTACTGGCCGAACTCGCTTGAACGCGCAAGAGGACTGGACGTTGCAGCAGAATAGCCCGGCAAAAATCAATCTGTTCCTCGAGGTGACTGGCCACCGTGCGGATGGCTACCACGAGATTCGCACCGTGTTCGCGCCGCTTCACTCTCCTCTTGACCACATTTCCCTTGCGCGATGCACCAGCGACGGGCCGACGCTCGCCTGCGATCATGTCGAAGTGCCTGTCGACGAGCGCAATCTCTGTTGGAACGCACTGCTTCTGCACGCTCGCGAGACGGGTCTCGACAGCAACTGGCACATCGATCTTGCCAAGCGGATTCCGGTGGCTGCCGGCCTGGGTGGGGGTAGCTCGGACGCCGCCGCCACGCTGAAACTCCTGAACTCCCAGGCGGGAGCGCGGGCCCTCTCCCCCGCCGCGCTCTCTCGTCTCGCGTCCCAGCTGGGCGCCGACGTGCCCTTTTTCCTGGAACCAACCGTTTCTCTGGCCGAGGGCATTGGTGACAAGCTCCAGCCTGTGCCGTGTGCGGCTTCCCTGCCTGTTCTGCTGGTCAATCCCGGTTGCCCTATCTCCGCTGCCTGGGCGTACGGCGCGTTGGGCCGCGTTCCGGTTCCCGACCCGCCGCCTGTCCAGGCGCTGCTGGACGCCTTGGCCGCAGGAGATGCCGCAGGGGTCGCCGCCAACACCTTCAACGCCCTCGAACATGCCGTGCTGCATAAGTTTCCGCTGTTGGGCATGCTCCGCGATGAGCTTGTGACTGCTGGCTGCATGGCGGTTCACATCTCGGGGAGTGGTCCGACTCTGTTCGCGCTGGGGGAATCCGACTGCCTCGACGATGCGGCTCAGCAGATGGAGCAGCGTGTTGGCGCGCCCCTCTGGGTCCATCGCACCCGTATCATGCGCACGGCAGGCCTGCTTTCTCAGCCACACGACTCCGCTGCCGATGGGAATTGAAGCCTGCACTATTCTGCACGTTGACATGGACGCCTTTTTCGCGGCGATCGAGTTGCACGATCATCCGGAATTGCGCGGGCGCCCGGTCATCGTCGGCTCCGCGCCGGACGCCCGGGGAGTCGTGTGCACCGCTTCCTACGAGGCGCGGAAGTACGGCGTCCACTCCGCCATGCCCTCCCGCACCGCCTATCGTCTCTGCCCGCACGGCGTCTTTCTGCCCGTGCGCAAAGAGCGCTACGCCGACATCTCCCGTCAGGTCATGGCCGTTTTCCGCAGCGTCACTCCCATGGTCGAGCAGATTTCCATCGACGAGGCCTTTCTCGACGTCGCGGGTATTCTGAGGCGTTTTGGGAATCCTGTGGTGGTGGCGCAGCATATCCGCGCGCTGCTGCGGAGCGAGTTGCAGCTGACGGGGTCAGTCGGTGTGGCGCCGAACAAGTTCCTCGCCAAGCTGGCCAGCGACATGCGCAAACCCGACGGCTTGACCATCACGCCCTCCGATCCGCAGGAGATTCTCGAATTCCTCGCGCCCCTGTCCGTGTCGAAGATCTGGGGGGTGGGGAAAGTGACGGCGGAGCATCTCGCATCAAAGCGGATCCGGACCATCGGGGAGATCCAGGCGCTCACACGGAATGAGGCAGCAGCGCTGCTGGGCGGCGGACACGGGCGACAAATCTGGCGCCTCTCCCAGGGGTTGGATAACCGGAAAGTCGATCCAGCGCCACGCATTGAAAAAAGCATCTCCCACGAGGACACGTTTCCTCACGATATCAGCGATCCCAAGATCGTTCGTCAGACTCTGATCAAGCTCACCGAGAAGGTGGGGCGCCGCCTGCGGAAATCTGGAATGTTCGCCACCGTCGGGCAGCTCAAGTTGCGCTACGGGGACTTCACCACGATCACCCGACAGCGCCGCTTTGCCCCCATCACCTGCCACGATCGGGACTTGTTGCGTTGCGCATGCGGCCTTCTCGAGGCGGAAAACGTGTCTCGTCCGGTGCGCCTCATAGGCTTTGGCGTTTCTGATCTACGTGCCACGGCTGCGGAGGACGAACACGGGCAGCTCCTGTTGTTCGACGAGACGGCGACGGAGGAGGGTCGGCGTGAGCGGGCACTCGACCACGTTGTCGATTCGTTGCGCGAGCAGCTCGGGCACGATATCATTCGCCGCGGCGATTGGTGAAGGCTGCGGTCACTGTGGACAAGCCGGCGTGCTTCTTCCAGTGGTGCGGGACGTCCCGGACCGCGAGTGATCCGGAAACAAGACCACCTTCGGTCCCGGAGGTCCCGAGCCACTGGGGAGGGCGTCACCTTTGGTCGTGGAGCTGGGCGGTTGCGAGATGGCGTAGCTGCGCTAGGTGTGGCTCGTACACCTGGCCCAGGCGATGGGCCACATCGAATGTGACCACGCCCCCCTCCGCGTTGACGCGACGCACGTAGTCGATCATGGCCTTGTCCGAGAGCTGTGGCCCGTCCGGCTTGCTCCAAGTCGAGCCAAGAGGGCAGAGGATCTGCCAGATCAAGCCATCGGGACAGGGAAGGGACACGGGCGTGACTTCGAACTGGTTCTGTTCGCCCGCGGTGTAGTCCTGCTCGTCCGTCAGCGAGGCGAAGGCCAAGTCTCGACGGGTGCCGGGGTTGAATGCGAGAATGCTTTCGGGGTTGCCCGCGCGGCACGCGGCCGCCCAGGTTCGCCAACTTGCCTCCGCAGTCAGATCGTCCCAGCCCTCGCGGCTGTAGGCGCCGTCGAACCACCAGCCCCAGACACGGTTTCCATAGCGTTCCGACCATTCGCGGATGACTGCGGACCAGTTCTTCGTGAACGGCTGCGGCGCGGGCTCGCGTTCGGACACGTCTCCAAGCGCCGCCATGGCCCGGGTGTCTCTCTGGGGCGCTCTCGAGGGCAGGTAGAGCAGCAGGCGGATGCCATGCTGTCCAAGCTCGGTGGCCAGCTCGGCCGGCAAATCGCGTCGCGAGCAACGCGTCCCCGGCGCGTTTCCGGTGATCCGGTCGTAGACGGCGTTCGGAGCGCAGTAGTAGCCACTGTTCTGCCCCAGGGTGAACAGCACATAGCCCGCCCCCGCCGATTTCATCTGAAGGGCGAATGCGGGAACATCGAAGGCTTCGACTGTATCGTTCCAATCGTCACCGCCGCCGAGAAAATGAATCATGACTCCGTAGCTCGCATCGTGAAACCATGTGCCTCGCTTCATCGTTCCAGCCTCCTCAAAGCATCCACTGACAAATGTCACGACGCGGGAAACGGCCGTGCGCACAACCGAAAAGGTATGCCCGCCTTTGAGCAATTCGAACTGGTGGGTGATACCAAGCTCGTCCAGACGGTGGTGAAAGTTTTCATTCATGGTCCGGTCGAAGGCGGTGGTGCCGCTTTGCAGCAAGATGCGCGTGTGGCGAAGCGCCTCGGCCTTTCGCAGGGGATTGAGCGAGTCCCAGACGTTGGGCTGCGCGGTGAAACGGTCAGTGGGCACGTTGTACGACTGCCCTTTTGGGAGTCCTCCGCGCGGGAAATCGAGCAAGCCGATCATGGGGGCGAGCACGCCGAACTCGTGCGGGTGGGCGCTGGCGAACAGGGTGCATCCATATCCTCCCATGCTCCAGCCGGACAGCGCCCGGAAGCGTCGTTCGCGGCTGACCCGGTACGTCCGGTCGCAGTGCGCCACAAGCTCGACCATGTAGTCGGCATAGCGGTCCCGCGTCCGGGAAGGGCTGTTGATGTACCAGCCATCGTCCCCGTCGGGAAGAATGGTGACGAAGGGAGCGGCCAACAGTGCCGCACGCGTGCCATTGTCCTCGATCAGGGAGCGTTCGTGGCGCCCACGTCCATGAAACAGGAACAGCACGGGCCAGACACGGGTTGGTTCCGCATAGTAGTTCCTGGGCAGCACCACCGAGTAGCGCTTCGGTGTCTTCAGCGTGACGCTCTCGAAGACAGGATGCAGAATGCGCGTGTCCGTCACAGTGCCACCCCCCTTCTCCGTCCCGGCGGCGGCGAGAGAGCAGGCGCCTGCAAGCGCCACTACGCATATCCAGCCCTGCCCTGCCATCGGGTTGTTCTCCATGCTGCTCCGCCGCATCCGTCACGGGGACGGTGGTGGTGCCAGTTCGTACATATCGTACTTTTCGGATGTCCAGCGTTGCCTGAGCCGACCGGATTCCACGAGCTGGCGCAGTAGCTCCGCCATGCCAAGACAGCGTTTCAGGTAGTCTCCCCTCTGATCCGGCCCCTGTGCGACTGTCGCCAGCAGGACGTGGGTGATTCCCGCGCCGCGAAGTTGCTTCAGAATGTCATCGGGCGTGCGCAGCGCGTCGGGAGGGGTCAGAAAACGTTCCTGGAACAGAGGGGAGCCGATGAGGCAGTCACGGGGTGCGTACAGCGCCCGATGCTCGAAGAGAAGCAGAACCCGCCCGTTCGGAGGCACGATGTTGAGCATGGCTTCGAACGCGAGAAGATAGTGATCGCCAGTGGCGGAGTACACGTAGTCGACCTTGCGCATCGCGCCACCGGCGCATTTCCAGCTGTAGAGGTAGGACGCCAGCATGCGGTAGCGGAAACAGGCGATGGTGGAGACGATGAGCAGGCCGGCCAGGACGGTTCGCCCCGCTTTCCCCCAAGTCCGTAGCCAAGGCACGCCGGAGACAGCCATAAGTAGTGCGCAGGGCATGAGAAAACGAGCCTGCTGGCTGGTGAAGAACCAGAAGCAGTAGAGTAGAAACGCCGCGCCCAGGGGCGCCAGCCAGCGCAGACGCCTGCGGCGAAAGGCGTGCAACGCAGTGCCGACGCAGAGCGCCAGGAACAACACCATCTGGTAGCCGTAGCCACCATCGTAGCTGTTGGGACTAATCGCCATGAGGATCGGCGCATGGAAGAATGTGCTCAGGCTGCGCACCCCGAAGTTGGCGTCGCCGATTTCGTGATGGTAGTGGCTCATGGCCATGCGCGCCGGATTTCCCCCAAACCACCAGGCGAAGTAGGGATAGAAGGGATCGCCAGTGGCGAGGAAGGGACGCAGATAGAAGGGGGCGATGAAGACCGCACCCGCGACGGCGGCTATGACTATGCTGCGCCGGAAGTTTTTCCAGCCTTCGGGGCGTCGGTCCCGGCACATCAGCAGCCATAGAACGGGGAGGCAGGAAACCGCCAGGCCCGTCAGTTTGGTCGCGGCCGCGCCGCCGCAGAGCACGCCGATGAGCACCCAGGCCCAACGGCGGGACAGCAATGCCCGGCGAGGCTGTGTGGACAGCACCAGCGCGAGCGCCGCCGTGTTCGCGGCCACAAAGCCATCCACGTACACGTCTGCGGAGACCAAAAGCAGACTGCGGCTCAAACCCAGGCCCAGTGCGATGCACACGGACATGAGTCGCGTGGTGTGTCGGCGGGCGAGGCGATACACCAATAGCAGCGTCAGCAGCCACACGCAATACACGAGGAAACGCGCCGCGATGTGCAGATCCACAGGCGCCATCAGCCAAAAAAGATGCTCGGGCAGTGCGGGGAAGCCAGAGTAGACCAAGTCCGGGTAGACGGCGGGATATCCCTCCGCCAGCCAGCGCGCCGGAAGAACCACGTGGTATACCAGGTCATCCCACGCAGTGGGTAGGCAGAGAGAGGGACTTATGGTGATGAGAACAATCGTCAGAAACACCCCGGGAACCACCAGATTCCGCGGACTCC
>JAGLDW010001760.1 GCA_023145395.1 Lentisphaeria bacterium
GCCCGGATGAATCTGGATTGCGGCCCAGGCATTGCCGCCGTCGCCAATCTGGTAGACATGGTTGTTGGTGATGACGTTGTGGCTGAGCTTGCCCTCCAGCGAGTGCGACCAGTCTCGGCGTCCGTTGAGCACGATTCCCTGCGCGCGGCAGTGATGGATGTCACAGCCTGCAATACGGTTGTGGTGGGCGAAGCCGGTCAGGTAGACACCCACACCGCCCGTGTTGACAATCGTGCAGGCCGTTATCTTGCAGTGCGCAGCCGCATCGAGGACGATGGCGGATCCCTGCGTCTCGCTCAGTGTGAATCCGTGGAACTGCAGGTGCGCGGGGAATGTGTCCGCCTTGCGGTCACCCTTCACCATGATCAGTCCCGAACTCAGTGCCACACTGACCTTTCCCTCAGGCGATTCACCGTCCGGCGGTTGAAAGTAAAGCGTCTGGGCCTGGCGATCGTGGAACCATTCGCCTGGCGCATCCAACTCCTCGAACACGTTGTCGATGTAGAATCGGTTGCCTCGGATCAGCTTGTAGCTGGCGTTCCTGCTTAGTTCGACAATCTGCTTCTCGGTGTCGATGCGCTTGATGGTCACGCGGTTCAAGTTCCAATTCAGCCATGACCAGATTGTCACTTGCGCAATTTCTGGATGAGCCCATACCTCTGGTTTGAGGATTTCGGGATTGTAGTGAAAACGTGTCTTGCTGCCTGTCTCCACCACCCCGTCCACATACAGAAAACCACCCGAACGGGGATGCTGAGGGTCGATATTTGGCACCCGCGCCCGAGGCTGGCGGTTGCTCGCGAAAAACAGGTCCGACACACCCGCTTTGACGAACGGTGTTCCGGATAGACTCGCCCGCCAGATGCCGCCCTGGTACGGTTGCCATCCCGTCACCAGCCGACTGCCCTTGATCACGACCTCTTCGTTGTCGTAGCGACGATAGAGGATCGGAGCCGCCGCCGTCCCCGAGTCCTGCAAGCCGAACTCGACCGGACGATCAAGATAGTACGTTCCCTTCCGCAACTCCACGATTGCGCCCTCGGGAAGTTTTCCCGCCGCCTTGCACGACCGGATCAGGTCGCGGGCACGTCCCAACGTCGCCAGGGGACCGCCCTGCCCCTTGCGTTCTGGATGTGTCCCGTTCCAGGCATCATTGCCATTCGGTGCGATGTACAGACGCAAAGGGGCGGCGCAGAGCATTCCCGTGCCCAACAGAAGACCAACAAACCAACGCATCATGCTACGCCTCGGAAACTCGTTCTAATCCTGTTTGGGCTCAATCCTGCAGAAGATAGCGCGCAACCGAGCGCAGTGCATAGGGCGGGTTCTTTTGGTCGGACTCGTCGGGTTAGTCGGGTCGGCCGGACTCGCGGTGCCACTCACTTGGTGGCGAGGTAGTACATGTTTCTACCTGCGGCGGTCTCTCCCGAGCTCTCAGGTCCTGGGCGGAAGGCCTGCGCATGACCATCGACATAGGTCATGTTGACCATGTGATTGTGTGCGGGATAGACATGCCCACGACAAGTGTGATTGGCATCGCCTCCCGGCACAAAGGCATAGTAGTTGATGCACGTGCGGGTGATGGGGACTGTCGCGCCGCTCCTGCCGCCGGCGGCATCGCCGACGAGATACTTGTCGGTCGGGCGTCGAATTGTTCCGATTTTCACTCCGTAGTACAGGGGCCAAGCCGTGATGGTGGTCGACCAGCGATTGGGGGCAACGCGAAACTTCGAGGTGGGGCAAATCAGACTCTCATCACTGTTTAGATAGGGCTTGATCAAGGTAATCCAGTCAACCCTTGGTCCCGGATTCGTGTACTGGTTGACAAACCCCGGGAAGTATTCGTCGCTGTCATCCGCATACATCAAATAGCACAGCGCGACCTGCTTGAGGTTGTTGATGCATGCCGACTGACGCGCCTTCCCCCTCGCCTGCGACAAGGCGGGCAAAAGCATGGCCGCCAAGATCGCGATGATCGCGATGACGACAAGCAACTCGATCAGTGTGAACCGACTCTCTCTACCACGATTTGCCTGCATGTCCTTCTCCTGTTGTAGGTTGTTCCAGGTTGAATGGAATCATTCACGATCCCCAAAAAAATCCTTGCATCATCACATGCGCGAAAATACACCGTTCTCCAATGCCCTGCAAGTCTCTTGTTGACACCAGTGTAACCCCTCAGTCTCGTGGGATAACCGAGGA
>JAGLDW010001761.1 GCA_023145395.1 Lentisphaeria bacterium
TTCGAGTCCTCTTCTGGGCACCATTCCCCTCAGGTAACCCGTTGATTTCCAATCGGTTTCGTCAAGATCCCGAGCGGAGGGTAGACCATGTGGGTGACCAAAGATGCCCCTTTCTTGTACACCAAACGGGGCGTGTACTATTTCTCAAGACGCGTCCCCGGGGACCTCAAGGGCCACTACAAGAGCCCTCGAATAGCGATTTCACTCCGAACGAAGTCAAAGAAAGTTGCGCGAGCCAGGGCGATCTCCCTCGCGGCGAAGCTGGATGAAGACTGGCTGACGCTTCGGTGGAAGAACACCGGCGATCCGCTGCAACGCTTCCTGCATCAACACATCTCCAGCGAGGCCACGATAGCGAGCGACGGGATAACGCTCAGTGAGGCCAGGGAACTCTATGTCGGCGCGAAGCAAGAAGGCCGTTCGTCCACCTTTACCCGGGCCGCAGAACGTTGCACCGAGTACCTGATCGGTTGCCACGGCGATAAGCCGATCGACGCCTACACCCGTGCAGAGGTTAATCAGTTCCGAGATGCCCTGTTCGATCGGGGACTGTCCAAGGCGAGCGTCAAACGCACCTTCAACACCATTCGCGCTATCGTGAACTTCGCAGCCCGAGAGAGCGGCTTGGCTGAGATAAAGGCATTCTCTGGGGTCTTCATCGGCGATGAGGACGCGGCACAAACCGCGAAGCGGGCTTCTCTTCCCTCCGATGTCCTTGAGGCGGTGCAGCGCTCTTGTCGTGAGATCGACGATGAACCGCGCTGGCTCGTCGCGCTCATCAGCGACACGGGGATGCGGCTAAGCGAGGCAGTAGGTCTGGTTAGGAAAGATGTCGTGCTGGATGGCGACCATCCCCATGTCAAAGTTAGGCCTCACCCTTGGCGTCCGCTCAAGACAAGGGGAAGCGAACGGGTAATCCCGTTGGCGGGAGCATCCCTCTGGGCAGCCAAGAGGGCCTTTGAGGCAACTGACGGTACCTTCTTGTTTCCCCGGTACTGTAGCCAGGATGGTAACAAGGCAAACTCCGCAAGCGGCGCATTGAACAAGTGGCTCTCTCCAAGGGTCCCCGAGAGCTGCGTCGTCCATTCATTCCGGCACAGCCTTCGTGATCGTCTTCGAGCAGTCGAATGCCCGCCTGACATCATTGACCGCATAACCAGGCCTCGACGGGCAGTCGATCGACAACGACCGCCTACAACCCCTCAGCAGTCTCCCCAGTGCACTTCGCGGAGGCCATGAGGGCACACTGGGCGAAACTCGGGAACACGCCCTCAGACAAGCTGATGGAGCTCTGGAGGAGCATGGGGAGTGCCTTCTCCAAGGCGGTCTTGGTGGGCTCCGGGAGCATGAAAGGGAGGCCTGGGGAGGAGCACCAGTGGCAGGTCCTGCAGCCGCCTACGGGCACCGGGAAGACCCAAGGAGCGTGTGTCTATGCGGCAATGGTCGCTAAGACTGCGAGCCCTGTTACGATAGTTGCCAGACGCCACGGACCCTAGCTGCGGCGATATCCTCCGGCTCTATAAGACCATCCTCCGCTG
>JAGLDW010001762.1 GCA_023145395.1 Lentisphaeria bacterium
CGCTCCCGCTTTCACCACCTATTTACAGCCAAGCCTTTGTCATCCTCCTTCATCTTGGGCTTTGCTCCCTTCTCTTGCTCATCCTACTGCGATTGATCCCATCGCTTCCCGTTGCCGCACTCCTGCTTTCCAGTGCGGGCGCTCTCTCGTTGCTGGGCCTTGAGACCACCATTCTCTGTCAGGTGGACGCCCTTCTCATGACCATCCTCGCCCCGACGTACGCCGTCCTACTTTTCCTTCCCTCAACAGAGACCGGTTGGCGCGCTGGATTGCGCCTGGTCCTAACGGTCACCGGCACATCACTCGCTGCCGGAATCCTCCTCTCTGCCTTCGTATCGCAGCCGATCTTCCTGTTGAAGGTCGCATCGTTTCGGGGGGTGAAGGTTTCCCTCATTCTTCCGCCGCTGGTCGGACTTGCTATCGCCTACCGAGGCAGGTGGCGCGGCTGGAGAGAATCGCTGCGCGCTGCGCGCAAGAATAGGCGCTTACCCGTAGCCAGGATTCTCCTTCGTGATCTGGCCCTTGCAGCCTCTGTGGGGTTGATCGTATTCATCGTCATGCGCAGCGGAAACGCGGAGGGGCTGGTCTCGGGAACGGAGACGAGGTTGCGCTCCCTGCTGGAGACGCTGTTCATCGCGCGACCGCGCTTCAAGGAATTCCTGATCGGACACCCCCTGCTCTTCCTTTTCGGGGCAAGCAAGGGAGACATCATGCTTCACCATTATCGCCCTCTCTTGCTGCTCTTTGGCCTGATTGGACAAACGTCCATTCTGAACACTTTCGCCCATGCCCATGCCCATACCCCATTCCTGTTGTCGCTTCTGCGCACGGGTAATGGCCTCGTACTCGGGCTTGCGTTCGGAACCTGTCTCTACATCGCTCTGCGCCTTGTGATGAACGGGTGGCGCGTCTTGCGTGCACGCTGACCTGTAAACGGTTGCGTCGAATAGCCTTCTAGCCTACCATCCGCGCTGAGGAGGGGAAATGGACAAGAAGCTGATTGAACAGGGAATGGAATTAATTCTGCGGGGAATCGGAGCCGAGCAGTTGAACGACGAGGTGCTCAGTAACACGCCTCGGCGCGTAGCGAAGATGTACGGGGAGTTCTTCGCCCAAGCCAACCGTAGCCCGTCGGATGTCCTCCAGGTACTGTTTGACGAGGACTACGACCAGATGGTCGTCAGCAAGGACATTCCGTTCTTCTCCCTGTGCGAGCACCACTTCCTCCCGTTCATCGGCGAGGCGGACATCGTGTACATCCCCAAGGGAAACCGGATCGTCGGCATAAGCAAGCTGGCGCGCGCGCTCGACATCGCTGCTGCCCGTCCGCAGTTGCAGGAGCGACTCACCTCACAGCTCGCCGACGCGTTGATGGATCGTCTCGATCCCTACGGCGTCCTGGTCCGCATCGAGGCAACGCACCTGTGCATGACACTGCGCGGTGTGAAGAAACCGGGCACGAAGATGGTCACCTCTGCGATACGGGGGATATTCCGCACGAATCAGGCATCGCGTGAGGAGGCGCTGGCACTCATCGCCTAGGTTCGATTCGCCAGGCATCAAGCCGTGGATCGTCCGCCAGAAGAGGCGTAGCCACAACTGTTTGTGTCGTCTCGCCATGAGAAACCCGCAGAGCCACAGTCGCGCCATCTTCATGGTCGCAGTAGCGGGCGGCGACCCTAGTGGCAAGTGACAGATCATCATCGGATGGATCACCCTCAACAAGGGCAAGCGGACCCATCACGTTGAGGGGGTCGATCGCGTAGCGCCCACGTGTAAATCGCGCCAGCACCTCATTCTCCCGCTCGTCTCGTCCCACAAATACCTTAGCTTTCTCGGAAAACCGAAACTGGCGGCCATAGCGGAGGATGACGAATTCATCAATCCCCATCGCATCCTTGCCCACATGCG
>JAGLDW010001763.1 GCA_023145395.1 Lentisphaeria bacterium
GGGTGCGCGTCACTTTTCCGCAAAGCGGCGTAGAATGGCGGGAACAAAGGTAGAGCTGAGGAGAACGGACATGCGGCAAGAGGATTTTGATCGAGACTGGGAAGCGGCGGGCAAGGAATTGCTGACGCGGATGAAGGCTTGGCGATTGGCGCATCCGAAAGCGACGTTGGATGAAATCGAGCGGGCCTTGGATAAGCGGATGCGCGAGTTGCGAGGGGAGATGCTGGAAGACATAGCCCAAGCCAGCGATCTGGCGGATGTACGGGCCCAGCCGGAGGCGGAACGTCCAGTATGTCCAAAGTGTGGAGCACGGCTAGGACCTCGAGGACAAGAGCAACGGACACTGGAGACTGACGGGGATCAGCGGATCACCCTCACCCGCAGCTACGCAGTTTGCCCCGAATGCAAAGCGGGGTTTTTCCCCCCTGGATGAGGAATTGGGGTTGCTGCCGGGACACTTGACGCCGCGGTTGCAGCAACATACGACGCACTTGGGTAGTTGGATACCCTTTGGTAAAGTGGGGGACATGCTACAGAGCCTACTGGGCATCGGAGTAAGCGAAGCGACGGTGCGGCGGTGTACTGAGCGACAGGGGCGCGTATACGAGGCCGTGCAGACCGCAGCGGTCACCCGGATAGAGCAAGAGCTGCCGAAGCCGCCCACCGGCCCCCCCAAGCAGTTGCTGAGTGTGGATGGCGCGATGGTGCCTCTCGTGGGCGGAGAATGGGCCGAAGTGAAGACGCTGGTGCTGGGTGAGATCGGGGAACCGGTCATGGAAGGTGGTGAACGCGTGGTGCACAGCACGGCACTGTCGTATTTCTCACGGCTGACGGATGCGGAGGCCTTCCAACGCTTGGCACTCGTGGAAACACAGCGTCGGGGCGTAGAAACAGCGCAACAAGTGGTCGCTCCAACCGATGGAGCAGTCTGGATCCAGGGCTTTCTGGACTTCCATCGCCCGGACGCAAAACGCATCCTGGATTTCGGGCATGCGGCCGAATACGTCGCCGTGATCGGGCGCAGTGTGGGGGCTCCCGGTAGCGAGGTCTTCAAGACGTGGCTCAACAGTAGCTTGCACACCCTTAAGCATACGGGCGCCACAGCTCTGTTGCCCAAATTACGGGACCAAGTGGCGGCGCATCCTGAGCAGCCTGAGCTTGCGGATGCTTTGGCATATCTGGAGAAACGCACGGCGATGATGAACTATCCTGAGTATCAGCGGCGAGGTTGGCCCATCGGCAGCGGCAGTGTTGAGAGCGCCAATAAAGTTGTAGTGGAGGCGCGGCTGAAAGGTCCGGGGATGCATTGGGCGCGCTCGAATGTGAATCCGATGCTCAGTCTGCGCAACGCGATCTGCAGCGACCGTTGGGATGAAGCCTGGACGGACATCGCTACCTACCATCAGCAACAACGCCGTGACC
>JAGLDW010001764.1 GCA_023145395.1 Lentisphaeria bacterium
TTGTGGATCACGAGATGACGCTTCTGCTACGTCGCATCGCTGTGGATCGGGCGGTGTTTCATTCTCCCGACACAGCGGATGCCGTGTCCTGTCATATCGACAAGACGCCGGACGGAATGCGAGTGACCATTCCGGCCGGAAAGATGAAAATGTACGGATTGCTGAAAATCTATAGAGCTAAGTAGCCTACCACGAGGTGCACGATGAGAACCAAAGCTGTTTCCCTGGCTGTTGGCGCAGCGCTGTTCATGACCACGGCATGGGCTGCTCAGGCCGACACAATCACGGCTGGCCCATTTTCCGTTGAGGTGTCCCATGTCTTGACGATTCGCTGCAATGATCAGATCCTGTTCTCCGGAGACCGATGCGTTGCGTATCGCGGCTTGAAGCCGAGCGCGCCCGCCCTCGTGCGCACACTGGACAAGGGGGTGCTCTCCCGCAAGGAAAACTGTGTGACTCTCCTCGCCAGGGATGGGCGAAATATCTTCCGCCGGGAGGTGATGGTCACACCGGAAGCCGTGCATGTTACCTACGAGGTCCAGGCGTTCGGCGCCACGGGGGGGACACATTTGCAATACGAACTTCTATCGCCAACGGCAACCCTCGACGGTTCCTCCTACAATGCCACAACAGGACTTTTCCGGCGGCCAAGAAAGACAGTGCCTGGAACGTTGGACAGCAAGAAGTCGTCGCCATTCCAGCATCTCTTCCGGATCTGCCTCTACCTGACACTGAAGTCTCCGACACTTGCCTGCACAATGGATTTCAATCCCATGGGCTCCTGGCAAGGCGCCAGCAACTACGGCGACAGCTGGAATTCATCCCTCTATCATGACGGAGAGCAGTACCACTTCTCCATGCTGTGCAGCAGCGCTCGAAATGGAGCTACATTCGCTGGGAAAATCATCATTCGCCCGGGTGTCAGACCCTATGAGGCAGTGCATCGGAATGATCCGCTGGCGTATACCACCAGTTTTCCCACCACTCTGGCGCTGAACTTCTCCGAAGACGATGCAAACGATGGGTATCAGCTCTGTCCAGCCGCAGCACCGAATGACAAGCCTTTTCGCTGGCAAAAGCCGAAGGATATCCGCATTGTTCCGCGAGCAACTGGAGGCTTTCTCCGTCGCGACTTTGCCACGAGCGTGGATGGCGCAGCCGACGGTGTCCTGGAACTGGAGCAACCATCGGGCCTGTACCTGATGACGCTCAATGTTCATGATGCAAATGAAGACACCGGACCCTTCGACGTGATCGGACCCGACGGGCCGCTGCTGAACGGGATTCGCGTCCAGCGGGGACAGTTCCTCGACAAAACGATTCCCGTCCGCTTTCGGAAAGGAAAGGCCGCCCTGCGATTTTCCGGCAAGTGGAAAATCAATGCCCTGGCACTTCAGCTCATTCTTCTAGAGGATGAAGACTTTGTTCTAGAGCGCCCATACTGGAATATGGAGATCGAGTAGCGCCACGCCACCATGCCCCCGGACTCCGCAGATCCTGGGGGGCGAGCGGCCCGCGAGCCGCGCCCTGCAAACTGCACAAAATAGAGGCAATTCTAACCACGGATGGACACGGATGGACACGGATGGCGAAT
>JAGLDW010001765.1 GCA_023145395.1 Lentisphaeria bacterium
ACCGGACAGTGTCAGAGTGCCACGATTCTGACCGCGTATGACAAGCGGGGCCGCGATCATACTGCGATCTCCCTGCTTCAGCATCGAGTCACGCGTCTCGCTCGGCATCCCACTTGCAGAGTCCGCAAGATCCTCATAGACAAAGATGCGCTCGGGATCCGCAAAGAACCAACGGTAGACCTCTTCGCTGAATGGCGCGCCTGAGTCTCGGTAAGCCACGCATTCACCAGAGCGCCGGCTCAGTCCATACACATCCATCGCCAGGGGCAGGTTGTCCTCATCCCAGCGCGTGAATAGGCGCAAGGTGGCGCCATCCATGTCCAGGAAAGCGGCGACGTCCAACGCAACGGGGACGAAGTCCTCGATCGAGCGCGCATCGCCAAGCCCGGCGCTGATATTGTAGAGCATCCGATTCTCCCGAACGGTGCGATCTATCTGCTCGAAGAGCAGCGCGTTCTGAATCGCATTCGCGAGTTGGTCGGCCATCGTCTGCAGGACGGTGATGTCATCATCTGAGAACGCATCGGCGACCGTGGACTGGATAGTCATCGCTCCGATCACGTGGTTGCGACTCACCAGCGGGAGCGCCATCTCCGATCGCGTCTCGGGCAGGATCGGGTTCTCATAGCGGACCTCGGCATCCGCGACATCCAGAGAGATGCGTGCCTGTCCCTTGGCTACACACTGGCCAACCATAGAATTACTGCCCATGCGCAGCCGGTGTCCGGTCGCAAGCATCCGCACGCCGGCCTCACCGGTACCCGCCCGCAGCACGGCCCAGTCCGCACGATCGTCAAGCAGGAAGACACCCACATAGTACAGCTTAAACCGGTCGCGGATCAGCTCAACTGACTGCGGGAGCAGCTCACAAAGACTGAGCAGTGATGTGGCAGCGCGCGAGATCTCCGCTGCAGTCTGGGTCCGTGACACACGCCACTGGGCCTCACGAAGCAGAGCGTCCCGCTCGGCCTCGTGCTTGAGGACATCGCTGAGATCAAACATGAGTCCCACGATGCCGGTGACCTCACCGGAGAGGCCGGTGAGCAGCGCGTTATTGAGCAGTACCTGGCGCTTCGAGCCATCGGAAAACCGCACCGTTGTCTGGTAGGCCTGCGAG
>JAGLDW010001766.1 GCA_023145395.1 Lentisphaeria bacterium
CCGACGGGAATCACGGAAAATCCGGGTACCGAGGAGCTCCCTCTTCCCAGTCTCGAGGCCGCTCGGGACCAGATTCGAGCACTGCGCGGCGACGGCCAGCTGGCGGGGGATGTGCGCGTGGTCGTGAAGGGCGGTGAATACGCCTTGGACCATCCGGTCGTGTTCACTGCCGAGGATGGTGGCGTGGTCTACGCGGGTGCCAAGGGGGAAAGGCCGCTTTTCTCGGGTGCCAAGGCACTGCCCCAGTTCCACAAGGCCGAGGGTGGCCTCTGGCGGGTCGAGATTCCTGAGGCACGCGGGGGGAAGTGGCTGTTCGAGCAGCTCTTTGTCAACGGCCGCCGCGCCCGGCGCGCGCGTTTTCCGGACAGCAAGCGCGGCTTTTTCACCATCCAGGAGATCCGAGAGGAGGTCATACGGAAGGGAAAGAGCACGGTGCCCACCGAGGCCCACCAATTCATCACCATGCGCGAGGACGACTTTGCGGTGCTGTCCACACTGAGCGCCGAGGAGCTGCAAAGGGTGCAGTTGATGGCGTTTCACAAGTGGGACAACACGCGCCGCTTCATCGAGAGCATCCATCCAGAGACCAGGGAAATCGTGCTCCACGGCGTTGGCATGAAGCCCTGGAATCCGCTCAAGAAAGGGACACGATTCTACCTGGAGAATCTGCGCCCAGCACTCACCAAACCCGGCGAGTGGTTCCTCGGACTCGATGGCGTGCTGCTCTACAAACCTAGAGCCGGCGAGAAAATCCGGACCACCACCGCCGTCGCGCCGGTGACCGAGCACCTCGTCGCCATCCAAGGCACGCGCGACCAAAAGGTCGTGAACCTGCAGTTCGAGAATCTCTCTTTCTGCTTCACAGGCTACCAGACACCTCCGGAGGGATTCGGTCCGGTCCAGGCGGCGCAGACGATCGACGCAGCGCTCATGGCGGACCACGCCGAAGGAGTCCGCTTCCGCAACTGCACAGTGAAGGGGGTGAGCCGATACGCGATCTGGTTCCGCAATGGCTGCCGCGACTGCGCGGTGGAATCGTCCACGATCACCGACATCGGGGGTGGCGGAGTCCGCATCGGCACCTCCGGGATCCCGGCCCGGACTCTCGACCGCACCGGCGCCTGCCGAGTCGAGGACAGCACCTTGTCGCACCTCGGGCTGATCTTCCCCTGCGCAGTGGGAGTCTGGATCGGGCACAGCGGAGACAACCAGATTCTGCACAACGAGATCTGCAATCTGTACTACACCGCGATCTCGGTGGGCTGGCGGTGGGGCTACGGCAAGAGCCTGGCCAAGAACAACAAGGTCCTGTACAACCACCTGCACCACTTGGCCGGGCAACTGAGCGACATGGGCGGCGTCTACACGCTCGGCCCCAGCGAGGGCACGGAGATCTCTCACAACGTCATCCACGACGTCGATTGCCACTCCTACGGCGGATGGGGCCTCTACACCGATGAGGGCAGCAGCGACATCCGCATGGAGAACAACCTCGTCTACAACACCAAGACCGGCGCCTTTCATCAGCACTACGGGAAAAACAACATCATCCGCAACAACATCTTCGCCTATTCCCGCCTGCAGCAAGTCCAGGCGACGCGCGTGGAAGACCACCTCTCCTTCACCTTCGAACGAAATATCGTCCTATTCAAAACAGGCGTCTTGCTACGGGGGCGCTGGCGGAAATTCAACCTGCAGATGCGCGACAACTGCTACTGGAAAGAAGGGGGCAAGCCGTTCCGGTTCGACACACTGAGCTTCGCCGACTGGCAGAAGCGAGGTCGCGACGCGGGATCCATCATCGCCGACCCCAGATTTGCGGACCCCGCCGCGCTGGACTTCACCCTCGCCGAGGATTCG
>JAGLDW010001767.1 GCA_023145395.1 Lentisphaeria bacterium
ACCGTTCAGCTGGGTGGCTAGAGCGAGGGGCAGCGGCATGGTGAAGCGTCGCACATGATCGTCGCCGGCGGTGGGCAGGGGCAGCAGCAGACGCAGTTTGGCCTGGTGTGTGCCGGCGGCGATGGCGAGGGCATAGTGCCCTTGCTCGGTCACCAGCGACACGGCGCCCTTCTCCGGCTTGTCGAGCAGGATGACATCGCTTGGCGCCACGGGAAGCCAGCCGCCCTCCTTGCTCGAGAGCGTGAGGTCGAGTTCGACTGTGACACTGTCTTCCTGGACGGTCATGTCGCAGGCGCAGCGCTCGACAACGACGTTCACGGCCGCAGGCAAAGCGACAGCCTGTTTTGCTGCAATCTCATCTGCATCAGTTGAGAAGGGCAGGAGCAGCAACGCGGCTGCGGCAATGCTGGCTGGCTTGGCGCGCCGACTGGCGGCTGTGTAGCGAATCACAAGGAGCGCCAGCACTGCGGCGGGGGCGCCCCAGGTGAGTAGATGGAGCGCGCAGGCAATGCCAAAGTGGAACTGGAGCGATCCGAGCAGCAGGGCGGTGACGGCGCCGGCGATCGCGGTTTTCCGCCGTCGCTCGTCCACGACTGCCAGACCAGCTAGAGCCAGAGCGATGACGCCAAGGCCGATCGAAGCGCTCACGCTGATGCGCTGACGCCAGGCGCGCAGCACGTGGACTTGCGCGCTCACTGGCGTCTCCGCATCGAGGTTCAGGACTTGGTTCAGCACCAGGGCGGATTGGAGGGAGGCGTGGACGTTTCCCCGGTGGCTGAGCTGCCATGCCCGGGCGCCGAACAGGGTTAGAGCCAGCAGAGTCGCCGCGACGGTCAGAATCAGCAAACGACGTCGCCGCAAGAGGATGGTGCATGCCGCCAACACACCGATGAGGATTGCGCAGACCGCAAGGTAGCCGCCGCGAACAGCTTGACGCCAGCCTAGCAGAATGTTGTCCCCCAACAACAGCAATACGCTTGGTGGGGGAAGCGGCGCGCCCATCGTCCCCTGGTCTCCCGGACGCAGAATCCAGTCTTTCGGAGCTTGGAGATGCCAGTCGATGTAGGTTGATGGAACCAGGCAGCCGGGAAGGTCGAGCTTGAGAGCACCGCTCCAGCCAAGTCGGCCATGGACTTGGCCATACTCGATTTCAACGGTCAACGGGGCATTGGGATTCTGCTGCCGTCTGAGTGGAATCTTGAGCCGGTTTCCATCCCGGGCGGCCTGGACGCGCTGGGCGTAGTCCGGTCCAGTCGGGAACTTGCGGATCAGGCTCGTGCTCCAGATGTTCATTCCTTCTGGCACGACAACATCCAGAAACTGGGCGGAGGAGTTCTTCACCGTGTAGCGCACGTGGGTGACCGATTCCGCATTGCCTCGGTCATCGAGGGAGAGGGCTGTGCGCGCACTGACGAACTCGACGATCACGGTTGGGGTCGCGCCGCGATCATAGGCTTCGACGTTCAAGACAAGCTCATGCGGAGTCGTGACATACTTGTACGTCCGCAGGATTGGCGCGCTGACCAGCAGGCGGTATTGGGTTGGTGTCTCGTCCGAGCCGATGGGGATCAGCGCGGGGTCGATGCGCTCCTCGGAGAGCTGCAGACTGCGGTGGCTGGAGATGGCCAGGAACCCGGTCTGCGTCTCGACCCCGTCGCAGGTGATGGCGCCGGCGAGCACGGTTTCACCGTCGTTGTAGCGCTGGCTGAAGGTGATGCCGAGGTTGTAGTCGCCGATGACCTTGCGGCGGAGCTTCACGTGCCAGAGATCGTCCTCGTGCGTCCAGCGACTGACATCGAGGCCGATGAACTCGATATTGCGCAGGGCGGGGGAGATCCGGAAGGCGAGTTCGTCGACGGGCGCGCCGGTGATGAAGTAGGTGAGGGTGATGCTGCCGTAGGCGATGCCGTCCCCGAGCGAAAGCAGCTCAAAGGCCTCCGCGCGGATCTTTGAGGGACGTTCCGTGACGGGAAGCGCCAGGCGCCAGGTCGGTTCGCGGAAACGCCAGGCGAATTGCGCGTTGGGCACACGCATGGGGATGGCGCGCGTGTGCACCTGACGCAGGTCGGTGGCCTTGGGATTCTCGATCAGCACGCCGCGTTCGGTCACGACGGCGATGAAACCGCGTTCAGTGCGGGCATCCTCCACAGTCAGATTGGTCAGCGCTTGCGTGCTGCCGAGGGGACTGCGCCCAAGCTCGAGCTTGAACTGGAGCAAGGTCCGGCCGATCACGGCCTCGCGAAACTCCACGATGAGATGCTGAGCGC
>JAGLDW010001768.1 GCA_023145395.1 Lentisphaeria bacterium
GAATTGGTCCGCATGGTGGAGCAGACCAGTATCTTCGAGAATCTGGCTGCGGTCGAGTTTCCGGGCCGGGATCGCTGGCAGGATCTATGCGCGGCGAATGGCTGGGATGTGCCACCGGAGTTCGACGAAGTGGATGTGGACGACTTGAACGACGGCTATGCCCAGGGCTCGGACATCCAGGGGTTGATGGACCGCCGCCGTGTCGCCAACCTCAAGCGCGACCACAAGTCCGCCGTCACTTGGTTGCGCGCCCTCTCGGAGAAGCAGCCCGAGAACAAGAGTTGGAAGCAGGAGCTACGGCTTGCGGAAAAGAGTCGGCTTGACGAACTGGGCGCCGAAGTGCCCCAGGCCGTGGGTGCCAAGGACTACGCCAAGCTGCGTGGCCTGCGCCGCGAACTGGCCTGCGACTGGATCGCCGCCGGGTCCGCGGACAGCTTGAAGGCGCAGGTCACTCTCACACTCGCCGAGTGCACGGCCGAAAAGCTGGCGGAGGCATTCAGCTCCAGAAGCGAGGGGGATCTGCAAACCCATCTCAAGGATATCGATGACTATGTGGCAAGTGGCGACTTCACCCCCCCGAATGCCATGGGCCAGCAGATCGACATGGCCCGGAGCTGGTTGGCCGTGCGCAATGAGGAACACGCCAAACAGCAGAAATACGACGATCTCGTCGCCAAAATCACCGACATGGTCGCCCGGGACCGGCTCAATCTGAAGCTCGTCACCATCTGGCAGCAACTTCTCACAATGGAGCAACAGCCCCCTGGCGATCTGGTCCCCCAGGTGTCCAGCTGCCTGTGGGAGCAGGAGGACAAGAGAATTGCCGAATCCAGAGCGCGCTTCCTCAAGGGGATTCTCGCCGCCGTGGCCGCATTGATCCTGATCGGCGCCATCTCCGGGGCATACATGAGCTGGAGCGGCAACAACACTCGGATTCAGCTGATCACCCAGGCGCTGGGGCGGCGGGACGTGAACGAGGCACGCCAACTTCTCGACCGCCTGACCCGCGAAAAATCCTACCTCACCTGGCGGGTCGATGTGGAGGGGTTCGAGCAGCAGGCTACGGATATTGAAGCCGATATCGTATCCAAACACCGAGCTGTCGAACTTGCTCTCAAACGGCTCACAAGCGTCAGCGATACCAACTGGAAACAGAGTCCGGAGGAGACCGCTACGCTTTTCGACACCCTCCACAAGGCAATCACGGATGCGGGATCCGACGCGCCCGAAGGAAGCGAAAAGAAACATAACGAGCTTAGCAAGTCCTGGGAGAGCACTTGCAGCATGAGACAGATAGAGCGCAACAAGATTTTCATGGATCGCGTCGCCGCCCTCCGGAAACGCGTCCAGGATCTTCCCGCCGGACTTCAGAACGACACGGGAAAGCTTACGGACCTCATCGACCAGATCAGCCGTCTGCAGGATGAGGCTGGCCGCATCGGCATGGATGCCACAGGCGTGTCCGGCACGTTCAAATCGACTCTTGGCACCGTCAAGGGAGATCTTGGCACGGTCCGGGAATGTGCCGAAATGCGCCTGAAGGCACTC
>JAGLDW010001769.1 GCA_023145395.1 Lentisphaeria bacterium
GTATGCCAGGTGTTGTGGGAGGAGGGGGTTCGCGAGAGCCCGCCCTATCCCGATTCGGATGCAGAAGAGATCATGGGAACAAGCGGAGGACGACTCATGTATCGTGACACGGAATATGCCATTATCGATCTGGAGACTACCGGGTTCTCTCCGAAGTCCTATCACCGAATCCTTGAGGTCGGGATCGTCCGTACCGATTGGCGCGGGAATGTCCTTTTTGAGTATGGCACGCTAGTGAACCCACAGCGGGATGTCGGTGCGACTGATGTCCATGGGATCACACCACAAGATGTCGCCGAAGCCCCCCTTTTCGCAGATGTTGTAGGCGATATCCAGAACGCGCTGAGGGGGGCTGTCGTGGTGGCCCATAATGCGCCGTTCGACCTCCGGTTCCTCTGCCATGAATGCTTGCAGGCGGACGCACCGCTGCCGGACATTCTGGCGCTGTGCACGCTTTCGCTGGCGCGGATTGTCTCACCGTCACTGCCATGCAGAAAACTGGGGGTTCTTTGTGATCATTTTGGGGTATCTCTTGAGCACGCCCACTGTGCACTTGACGACGCAAGGGCCACGGCGGCTCTTCTATCCGTTATGCTTGAGTCGTTCGGGGAACCGGAAGGGAAGGTACAGTGGGACGAACTCGGTGCGAGGGTGATTGCATCGAAGTTCAGTTCATGGCCGGAGATTGTCCCATCCGGACGGCAGTTCCGGCGTTTGGACGCGGCGGCAAGGCGCAGAGAGGCGTCCAATGGGCTTGTTGCATTGTTTAGCAGGTTGCCAGCGCACAACGACACGTACAATTGCGCGGATGAGTATCTGGCCGTTCTCGAGAGGGCTTTGGAGGACAAGGAAATAACTGAGGATGAGGTTGAGTCTCTCGGAGAGCTTGCGCACGAGCTTGACATGGATGTTGATGAAGTACGGGATGCGCACCGGAGATTTCTACGGGACCTGGTCCAGGCGGCATGGGCCGATGGGGTCATAACCGAGGCGGAGAGGCGTGACATAGATGGTGTGGCGTGCCTGCTCGGAATCGAAGAATGTGAGTACTTCGGCATGATCAATGATGTGATGGAAGGGAGTCTTGTCGGCGTGCCAGCTTCCAGCCACTGCACGGAGGATATGACTGGATTCACGGTCTGTTTCACC
>JAGLDW010000177.1 GCA_023145395.1 Lentisphaeria bacterium
ACGCAGGAAAGCGCAGGCTGGCCTGCGCCCTCCAAAGATGCTCTGCATCGGTGTCCTGAACTGAGCCGCAGGCTCTTTGGAGTGCTCAAGCCTGCTTGAGCTTTTGCTTGGCCGAGGCCTGCCTCGGCCCTCAAAACGAAATTCAAAATGTGAGTTATTACGCTCCAAAGATAGAGAATCGAGAGCATGAAGAGGGAGATTCACCACAGAAAATACAGACAGCAGTGACCGCGTGGACGCAAGCTCTCCTAGGCGAGCAGGGACCGAACGTGCTCACGCAGTCCCTCGCGCATGGAGGTGGAGGGCAATGGAAGGCCCGCTGCCGCAATGGCGTCCAGCCGGTAGATGCGATGGCAGAGGAATGAGGCGTGCTCGGGATGCGCGGCCAAATACTCGGAGACCGGCACCTCCTCGATCGCGAGCTTCACGCCAAGCTCGTCCGCGATAATCTGATAGTATTCACGCGATTCGAGGATTTCGGGGCCCACCGTGTGCAGGATCTTTCCTATCGCCTTGGGTGCATCCGAACAAGCCAGCGCGATATCCGCCAAGTCCCGCGCGAACACGGGCTGTTGTAGGAAATGCCCTCCACCGACCAGGCGAAGACGCTCGCCCGCACGCAGACGCTCGATCAATTTCTCATCCCGGCTATGCTCCGGAAGACAACCCAATTTCGACCCGGATCCATAGATGTGGCACGCCCGCAACACAGTCCACGGCAGCCGCTCGACGCCAGCCGCAATCAGAAGCTCCTCGCACTGCCGCTTGTTGGCGCCGTAGCCGTCATCCGTCAGATATGCATCATTGTCGTCGTTCTGGGGAAAGCGCCGCTGAGATGGGTCGAATACAAAGTCGGTGGAGACAAAGACCAAGTGAGCTGCCAGCCCGGGAAACAGCTCAAGATCCTGCACTGCATCCTGGGGCTTGTACCCGATGCAGTCAATGACCGCATCGAAGCGGACTCCCGCCGAGGCCACAGCCTCCCGCAGCGCCCCTGTGTCGGCGCGGTCGGCGACGAGTGACGTCACGCCATCGACGGCCGGTCGCTGGCCTCGCGTGACCGTCCACACGGAATCCCCGTTCTCCAAGGCGCGACGCGCAATCGTCCCGCTTAGAAAACCACTTCCACCCAGGATCAGAATACGACGTTTTCGCATGATTCTCGCTCCATAGTCAGTGTGGTGCCACAGTATATGCAAACATAGCGCCGAGGGTGCCCTGTGAAAGTAAGACTAGCCACAATTCCGTTTTTCTTGACAGAGTATATACAACCAGTAGAGTTCAGTAATTCGGCGGAGAATTTGTGTGCCGCAGGCGTTTTCCGAACCCATGCGGGAGAACGCCTCAGGCAGGCACGGTGTGCTGATGCACAAATGTCGGATGACTCTGGAGTCCATGTTGTCGAAGTTCTAGTGGTCAGTGAGGCAAGAGATCAAGAGAGAAGGAGTAGAGGAATCATGAGGAAGAAACTTTCTTTGATGCTAGTGTTGGGCGCAGTGTTTTTTGGGTCGAGTCTGTTTGCGATATCGGGCAGTTATTTCTACAGTTCCTGTGGAGAAGCTCGGATCTTCTTTCCCATGGGAAGCAGCAGCCCTGCCTATGCCGAGTACATGTGCGGTGAGGATTGGTACACTGACTCACACATGGAGACGAATCCCGCGTATGTGCAATGGCTGGCACAGGGGAGTTCATGTTCATCGGTCGAGAAGGAGTACGCGGCATTTGGAGGATACGTCGCCGCGCGTCAAACTATTCGCAGACAGTTGAACAGGCAAGCTGAAGCTGAAAGAGACTTCTTCTTCAGCCGGATGACGATGGCGGAGGCCTACTGCTATGGTTGCTACGGATTTTGCTCGCTCGACACCCGCACAGGAGACTCGGAGGCCGCACAGCAGGCAGCCGAGGAGGAGGATGAATGGCAGTTCAGTGTATCTGCCTCCTACCAGTACGACCACAACGACTTCGAACTTGATCCCATGAATGACTTCGAGACAAACGACAACACGCTGACTATTTCGCTGGATGTGAGTAAGGGACGCTTCGTCCTGCTGAACGAGTTCCGCCTCAGCCAGTCTGAGGGAAGGTCCGACTTCGAGGGCTTTGACAGCGACACTGTCGGCTTCCAGACTCTGCTTGGATACCGTGTCCTGGAGCAGGAGGACAACCTCGTCAACCTCACCGTCTACGGCTCAGCCGACATTTCCTTCATCGACTACACTCAAACCGATACTCAGTGGCGCTTCGCCCCAGGCTGTGGCGTCACGCTCAGCCGCGCGACCCCCATCGGGCTATTCCAGGCTTCCTATGCCTATAACTGGAACAGCAATCTCGAGGGGACTTCCGAAGTCACCAACGACAGATACATCAACGTCCATGGGTGTGATTTCAACTACACCCTGCCGTTGACCAGCTATTTGTACGTCACCACCGGCATCAACTATATGTTCATGGAGCAGATCCACTCCGACATCGACAACCGCTTCTCTGAAGTGCGCGTTGCCGCAGGGAGCTGGGACCTTGCCGGATTCGACCTCTCCGTCGGCTACTACAGGGACATCATGACAACCAACGACTACGGTCTCGACTGCCGCGTTGGCTTCAGCTGGTAGTCCAGCCGCAGAACTGTCTGTCAACCTGAAACAAAAGACCCCGGTTCCATCGGCGAAAGCCCGGAACCGGGGTCTTTCTTGTTTCGAGTCGGCAGGCCCCGTCGAATATGCGCACCCGTGCGCGGCACCACTTTCCTCAAAAGCCAAGGACCGTCTTGCATTGCGCACGGCTTTGACACATGGGAAATCGTGCCTGAACCGCAGTCGGAGAGGGTGGTTTTCCTACAGACGGCGTGCTGAAATGGCAAACCAGGCATACGGTGCGGCACCACCGGCGTGGTGTATGCTCACAGACTCGACACGAGCGTGCGGACGCGGGTTGATCCAATGAACGAGATAGGCGATGGCATCGGTCGTGCCGGGCGCATCGGTGCGACAGGACTCGCTGGGGAACCGCAGAATGTATGGACAGTTCACGAGGTACTCGCTCGCCGCCCGGGGTTGCCAGTCGGCGATCTCCATACCAATACGCAGAGGCGCACTCAGCGCTGTCCCATCCACATAGGCGACACGCAACTCCGCCATGACCACTCCCTCGTTCGGAGCCAGGAACGGCTTGAAGAATGCCTTGCGGGCTTTCTTCTCCGTGGGGAAGACGGCCGTGTGCAGAAGGGCAAGATCAGAAATCCTTCCTCCGACTTTGACCGGCCCCGCCACACGCTGTCCCTCGGCGCTCAGAAAAGCGCATTTCCCCGTTGTTTTCAGCGCGACTGGCCCGCAGGTCAACTCTCCAGCGAGCAGATGCCGTGCGTCCAGTCCAGCATTGTCCTCCGCAAGCTCTTGCACGAGACAAGTTCCCATATCCACTGGTTGCCAGCCATCACGGGGCAGTCGGTTGTGGGCGAGGAGGCGAAGAACGTTCTCGTCGCAACTCCGCCGAAACGCGGGCAACGACACGTCCTCCCGATTGGTCCGCCAGGAGAACTCGGCGGCGTAGGCGGTCCGCATCATCAGGCCTCGAGGCCCTATTTGACTGAAGGGACACCATGGGTGGCGGTACCAGAAACTGGCCAAGTTTCCCATCACGAAAGACACGTCCTCGGACCGGATCTGGTTGGAGTTCGCCTTCACCACCCGGAATCCCTTTTCACAAAGAAACTGGCAGGAACCAGCCGAGTATTCTGCCGACCAGTTGCAGAGAACAATATCTTTTGGAATGACCTCCAACGCCTTCGCGCAGTCGAAGGGGGGACCGCCGTTGTGCGTGGCCAGAAGCATGTCGCCCCACATCCACATCTCCACCCCGCGCTCTGCCAGATAGTCGTGCAGCCAGGTCACATGCTCCGCGTAGATCTGCCATTTGGGAACCCCGAGACAACGGGTGCAGCGTTGCTCTTCAGACAGGTTGAATGTCTTCCAACGCACTTCGTCAAGACCAACATGAAGCCGTTTTGGGTGGTCGAAGACGTCGAGCATCTCATCAAGAACATCGGAGAGAATCGACCGGATCTCAGGATGGCGCGTGCAAATTTGAGATGGCTTGCCATCCTCCATCAGTTCCTTGCGTCTGAGCACGATCCAGTTTGCGTGCCCGAGCACGTTCGTGTTGGGGATGAGCTCGACGAAATTGTCCCTGGCGAAGCGGATGATATCCCGCAGTTCCTCCCGGGTGGTGGCGCAGCGGCTGGCGAACTGGGGATGGGTGCTGTAGCGATAGCCTGCCTTCATCTGCCAGACGAGGGTGTTGTAGCGCAGCCCGGCCACCTGGCTGTAGATGAACCGCTTCACCTCCTCAGGATCGAAGGGGTCCTGCGGCCAGCCGCTGGAGAACAGCATGTAGGCTCGAAAGGAATGCTCTGGCCAATCGACAATGGTGCAGGAATCCGCCGCCACGCCGTCGTCCCCGGCGACCCCATGCAGAAGAAGCTGCAGGAACGTGCGCACTGCGTAGTACGTGCCACGCCCATCACGTCCAGCCAGGACAACCTGTTCGGCACTCACAATCACCAGAAATCCCTCCGCTGGCAACTCCGTGAGACGTTTCATCAGCTGCGAACTCCGCAACGCCCGCGCCACGGCGGGAGAACTTTCCGGACAACCCACCAGAATGCTGTTCTGCTCCGGAATGGCGCCATGTCTCGAACTGGTGAGGGTCAGCCGGTGCTCCCGGGCGATGCCCTGCTGCAATGCGACCGCACAGCGAAGGTCGTCCGCACCCCCACCCACCACAATGCGCGTTGCCGCGGACACAGCGAAATGTCCGTCCCCAAGCTTGATCTCCTGTGGGGATGGGATGAGGACGAGACGATCGAGACTAGCTTCGAAGGGGAAGCGCACATCAAAGGTGAAAGCCCGATAGCAGATCCTCTCGCCTCCGACGCCATACAGGGTGAACCCGATCTTGCCCTCACCCTCCGTCTCGGGCTTGAAATGGACAGGCAGCGCAAACTCGCCATCGATGAAATGCTCCTCCGCCTCTCCCTCACGGCCCTCTGGCTCCCGTCCGGATTCCTGGGTCCAAACTCTGTAGCGAACCGGACGCATCGAAGTGGGCAATGCCACACGCAGTAGGTAGTCTCCCCCAGCCTTTTCCTCGAAACGCACATCCACATCCGTCGATGCGAGCTTCGCAGGCGCCTCCACAAAGACCAGATCGGCCAGATGGGAAACCCGCGTAAAACGACCTCCCGTGTCATTCCACATGGACAACTCCCCCGTCGAGGGTGCCTCCCGGCAGACATTGAAACCCCAGACATCACCAGGCTTTGGGGCACCTCCCAGGTCGCTGAACGGCAACTTCATCTCCACAGTCCAGGCATCCGCGCCCTTTGCCCCTTTCACTTCCCAGCCTGCCGCGTTCCAGTCTTTCCCCCTGCCCTCTTTTCCGCCCGGCATGCGGGCGTCGAAGCGTGCGCCAACCGAGTTTGTGACGAACTGGCGCCACTCGCGGTGCGTGTGCCCGGAGTCCACAAAGATCTCCAGGCAATCATCTCGCCAGACATCTGCGTCACGCGCCGTCTCGTCGGAGCGCAGCTTGTCCATGGCCGAACTCGTAAGGCGGGCCGCGATATAGAGCGCTCGGGAGTCGTAGGTCACGAAGGCGATGGTGGAATCCTTGGCAAACTCCCCCGAGCCATAGCGGACGAACCCCTCCAGCTTCGCCGCGCCGCGCCATGCAGAGTCGTCGAGATCGCCGTCCAGCGTTGGGGGGACACCGACAAGCGGGAGGATTTCAAGCGAGCGTTCAGGCTGGAGATTCAC
>JAGLDW010001770.1 GCA_023145395.1 Lentisphaeria bacterium
ATCCCTGAGATTCGGAAGTACACCCTCGCTCCCGTGCCGTTGTCTGAAGATTGGGTGTGGGTGAGCCCGATGTCGAGGTAGAACCACTTGTTGGACACATTGAGGTCCTGGGGTTGCTTGGCGCGAAACTCAACAGCAAAGCCCTCCGCAGGGTCGAGAGAGAAGAGCGTGTCGCCGCCGCTGTGGTAGTTGGCATCGCCGTTCGTGTCAAAAGCAAAGCCGTTGCTCGCCTGCCCATCAGACAGGATTCTGGGCAAAGGCGAGCCCCAGGTGTTCCACGCGCTCAAATCACCCCCAAAATCATCTTCAAAAACCAGGGTCGAGAAGGAGGACCCTTCGAGCGGATCGGGGAATCCACACTCCCCCTTCAAGGCAAGAACCTCAGTTTCTAAAAGAGCACGGTCAAATACCCGCAGATGGTCGATGGCTCCGCTCAATGGATGTGAGCCGTCGTAATCACCCAACTTTTTGCCATGGGTGTCGGTTCCGGTGGCCAAGGCGATGGGGTATTCAACCGCAAGCGCTCCGTCCACGAAGATCCCGAGATTGACTCCGTCGTAGCTGACCACCAGATGAACCCATTCATTGAGCAAAGGATAGAACCCGCTGCCGATCACCGTGCCGTTGGTATCGACGGCGAGTTCGCCGCTGGCCAGAATGCACAAGGAAAACAACCTGTCTTGCGCCCCGCTGTCGCTGCCGTAGGTCAAGATGCCCGCCTGGCTGGTGGGTTGAGCGTCGAGGTTCAGCCACAAGGAAAAGGCGCGCGGGTCGGCTCCGTCGGGGAGGGGAACCGCATCAAACGCCAAGGCGTCCCCATCATGGAGAAGCAAGGCCCCCGCGATGTGTCCGGTCACGATGCTCGGTGCGCCGACGGGCTGCGCGTCGTATACACCATACGAGCCGGTTTCCTGAAGGAGAGACTTGGTTCCATGATCGAACAAGTAGGTGACGATGATGCTGCCATCCCCAAACAGGTCGTTTTTCTTCAAGGTGTTGCCGGGTCCCGTACAGGTGGCATTGCAGTCGACAGCACAGATTGCTCCCGTATCGCAGACCTCCGTCCCTTCCTGGGCATTGTCACCGCAGACTTGCAAGCCGGAGCAATCGTCTAAGCACAGGCCTTCGCCCTCTCCGGGGCCGTCGTCGCAGACCTCGGTTCCCTCCCTCTCCGCGTTTCCGCAGGTCTGCATGCCGGAGCAATCGTCTAAGCACAGGCCGCCGGGGCCGTCGTCGCAGACCTCGGTTCCTTCCCTCGTCGCATTCCCGCAGGTCTGCAG
>JAGLDW010001771.1 GCA_023145395.1 Lentisphaeria bacterium
TCCAGCGAGGATGTGACCTCCCGCCGGAGCGTGTTCAGCTGCGAGACGGGAATGAATAGCGCAGGCCCCTGCGTTTCAAATGAGCCCAGCTCAAACGGGGTGTCGCCCAGCTTGGCAAAAGCTTTTTGTGCGGAGGCTTCCATGGCCTCGGCATTCCGGGCTTCTTCAAATGGTCCCGCGAGCGATGCCGTCACCGTGAGCGGCTCGGTCCTGGTTCCCTGGAGGCTGACGCTGGCTTCAACGCCGTCTTCGGAGAGCGCCAGCTTCACCTCAATGGGTCGGCGACGTCGCAACTCCCGTGGATTGGGCAGTTCGAAGCGATAGCGCTGTTTTACTGCTTGCGAAGAGGAAAGAAACAGGCGCGTACGGGCCGGGATATGCGGGGCCTGGGAGGGTAGGGGAACTTCCACCGGTGTATTCGCTGGCACTTCAAACACGCGGCGCCCGTTCGGAAGGCGGATTTCTTCGACCGCGAAACCGAAGGGGCGGGGTTCGCCTTCCAGTTCGAACTGGAGGCCATCATGGACTTGAAGGGGAAGCATGGAGGTGAATTGAATGAAGTCTCGCCCGGCGTTCTCCACGGTGCCAACGGGGGCCCCGCGGTGCCCCGTGGTATCGGGGTCAATCACACCCAGCTGGGTGCGGGAGTGGAGATACAGCGGGGTCCAGGGGCGGGAAAAAATGGTGCGCAGATCATTGGCGCAGGCCTCCTGTTCTCCGGGTTTGAAGGTGTGGTCCAGGAGATTCCGGTGGTAGTGGACGGCTGCGGCGACATACAGGGGGGATTTTTTTCGGCCTTCAATTTTGAAGGAGGCGACCCCGGCTTTAAGCAGTTCAGGCACAGAGGTCCCGTTCGCCAGATCTTTCATGGAGAAAACCATGCCGCTGCCGCCGGGCGCGGCACCCGGTGAAGAGGAGGGACAGAATGTATCCCGGCAGGGATAGGCACAGGATCCTCGATTGCCGGATCGCCCGCGCAAGAGAGCCGAGTAGAGGCACAGGCCGGAGTAGGAATAGCACAGAGCCCCATGCAGAAAAACTTCCACGGGAACGGGGGACTGTTTGGCGATGGAGCGGATTTCATCCAGCGTCAATTCGCGCGCCAGGGTGACGCGTCGGAATCCGAGCCGTGCGGCGGCACGAACGCCCTCAAGATTATGAATTGCCAGTTGAGTGGAGGCATGCAGGCGCAAGGAGGGGAAATGCTTTCGGGCGAGGCGCGCCACACCCAGATCCTGCGCGATGATGGCGTCCACCCCGCAGTC
>JAGLDW010001772.1 GCA_023145395.1 Lentisphaeria bacterium
GCTCTCCCCAAAGATGTCACCATCACCTTCCTGCGCGAAGACCGCTAGCCGCCACACACTGGAGGGGGAATCGCACATGCCAACGCGCGATGCCCCCTCCATGCAGCATTCCGTTTAGCAAATAGTCAGCCTACAATGGCTCCCTTGCTTGCCGAAGAAACACGCTCCGCATAGCGCTTCAGGTAGCCCTTCTTCACGCGGGCCTCGAACGGCGGCACCGCAGCGAGACGTTCCTTCATCTCCTGCTCGCTGAGTTTTACCTCCAGCCGACAATTCGGTATGTCTATGCTGATGATGTCCCCTTCGCGAACCGCCGCCAATGGACCACCCTCCGCAGCCTCAGGAGAGACATGCCCAATCGACGCACCACTCGTCGCACCAGAGAAGCGCCCGTCGGTCACAAGTGCAACGCTCTTGTCCAATCCAAGGCCCTTCAGCAGAGAGGTGCAATCGAGCATCTCCCGCATTCCCGGTCCACCCTTGGGGCCCTCATATCTGATGACGACGACGTCGCCGGACTTGATGTTCTGGGCCGCCAGAGATTCCGCCGCCGTCTCCTCACTGTCGAACACGCGCGCGGGACCACTGTGCACCAGCATCTCCGGCGCCACAGCTCCGCTCTTCACTACCGCGCTGTCCGGTGCCAGGTTGCCATACAGAATCGTGAGACCGCCGGTCTCCCTGTAGGGGTTGCTGCGCGGACGGATAACCTCTTCGTTATACACCTGCGCCGCTGCGGTATTCTCCTTGACGGTCTTGCCCGTCACCGTCATTGCATTCGTATCGATGAGGTCCCCGATACGACCCATGAGTGCCTGGACGCCGCCGGCGTAGTAGAAATCTTCGATATGGAGATTTGATGCCGGAGCGAGCTTTGAGAGTTGAGGAGTCGTCGCTCGGATGTCATTGAGTTCACCTATCGGGAATTCCAATCCTGCTTCATTCGCAATGGCCATCAGATGCAGCACGGAGTTGGTACTGCCTCCCATAGCCATGTCCGTCACGAAGGTGTTTCGCAATGATGCAGCAGTAATGATGTCACTGGGCAGTAGATTCTTCTTGACAAGTTCCACGGCCTGACGCCCTGCCTGCTTCGCGAGACGGATGCGCTCGGCGAACACCGCCGGAATCGTGCCGTTGCCCGGCAATCCCATGCCCATCGCCTCGGTAAGACAGTTCATAGTGTTGGCCGTCCACATCCCGGAACAACTACCGCATCCGGGGTTGACGCAGTGCTCCATCTGAAGCATGCGCTCAGGAGACAGGGTTCCACGAGCCAGTTCGCCCACAGCCACCAGCATCATGCTGCCATCAAGTTCCACGTCAACCTGGTCCGGCATCCGCCCAGCCAACATCGGACCACCACTGACGAATACGGATGGAATGTCGATGCGTGCACAGGCCATCAACATGCCCGGCACAATCTTGTCGCAGTTGGGAATGAAGACAAGCCCATCAAGCTGGTGCGCTTGAGCCATAAGCTCAACCGAATCTGCAATAACCTCTCGCGTGGGGAGTATGTAGCGCATGCCCTCGTGCCCCTGCGCCACACCATCGCAGGCTGCGATGGTATTGAATTCAAACGGCGTGCCTCCCGCCTGCCGGATCCCGACCTTCACCGCCTCGGCAATAGTCCTGAGATGAACGTGGCCCGGTACTATCTCACTGAAACTGTTCACCACTCCTATGAACGGCAATCCCATCTCATAGTCATCAACGCCGACGGCCTGCAGTAACGCCCTCGTAACTGAATGCTCATTTCCCACCTTGGTAACGTCGCTTCTCATTCTTCTTTGTCCTCCTCGATGTTCTGTCCTTTCCCTCAACCATTCTGCCCGACCTCTCCGGCTGTCGCCGCAGAATGCCCTGAATAGCCAACAATTCAGCATG
>JAGLDW010001773.1 GCA_023145395.1 Lentisphaeria bacterium
TGACAAGTACACAAGACTCGGATTCACCAGGGTTACCAGCACGTGTCGATGGATCAGGCGGGGAACTACTACTGGATCAAGTACCCAGATGAAGACTGGGTGAATGCGAAGACGTTTGAGATCCACTTCTTCGGGCCGAATGCGCCAACCGGTGAGCCATGGGTGAACAACACCGCGACGACGGATGTGCATCGGGCCATTTGGGGGATCATTGTGAGAGGGAAGCCGTTCCGCTAGTCGGTGGGCCATGGCCCCGACCCAGTACGGTGTAAGCCCCCACGGAGAGGACATCGTATGCCGAAGTATCTGATTCTCGTTGTGCTGACCATCGGGGTGTGCCATGGACGAGCTCAAGGGGAGGAGCCAGCGCTCTGCGAGCAAAGGAGACCCGAAGCTTGGGCCGAGGAACTGGAGAAGGCGTCGGTGCTGGGGCAGGAGTCAGAGGCAAGGCTCGGTGCCCTCGCATTGCGTCAGTACGACACGCTACCTCCCGAAGTGCTGAAGAGTATCGCGCACTCCCTGCAACTCGAGATGGCGCACACGTCTACGGCCGCGAGCATCTGGCCAGCGGCCGAGGTACTTGTTGAGCGAGGTGAGGAAGGCGTGTTGGCCTTGCTGGTGGGGCTGGAACCCGCCCTTGCTCGACTCCTGGTCAACGTCGAGGAGCTTGGCGTCACGATCGACGTGAAGTCGGAGTCGGTGCTCCAGTACTTGGCCGGTCGACTGCCCCAGGGATCCAGTGCGCTACTTGCCCGGACGCTGGGGAGCCCGAAGGCTAGTGACGGGCAGAGGGCAGCGGCTGCCGCACTACTTGCGCTAGATCCGCGCCAACCCCGAGATGCAGCCGTGCTGGCCATGCTCGAGACGCTGTCCGATGTAGGAGAATCCACTCCCCTGCGAGCCTATTGCGAAGCCGCTCTGTCGCAGACGTCCAGTCCCACACAGCTCGTCCTGATCGGCGTGCGGGCTTCAGACGAAGGTGTTCTCTACCGTGCCCTGTTGCTGAGTTCTTTGATGAAGGGCATGGTGATCCGTCCCCGCACTGCGGCCAGCATCCTTCGCGGGCTCCTTGCATCAACGAACGTGCCAGTCCGCATTCTGGCGTCGACACTTGCGTTGCGTTCGCATGCGCTGATCGAGGAGGCCACACTGGTGTTGATCGCGGCTCTTGGTTCCGAGACTCAAGAGAACGTGGTGTTGGCAGCGAAGGGATTGGCTCGCTGCGGTGCGACAGGTGCGCCAGCTCTACCTGGGCTACGCGTACTCGCAGGGAGGTCTGGAGAGATCGCTTTGGAGGCGCGGCGGGCGATTGCGGAGATCGAGGCT
>JAGLDW010001774.1 GCA_023145395.1 Lentisphaeria bacterium
GTCACGACGAACCCGGAGGAAAGAGACATGAATAAAAAACTCGATGGCGCCTTTGAGATCCAGATCTCGCGACACGGACGCTGGCGGATGGCGCAGCGCAACATCAGCTTGCAAAGCATCAAAGTGACCATCCTCTATGGGCGGTGTTTGCGCAGCGGATCAGAGCTGCTTTATCGACTGGACCATCGATGGATACGCGAGCTGCTTGCCCAGGGCATCGATCTCCAACTCTACGAAGGAATCATCGTGGTCGTGACGTCAACAGATTTAGTGGTGACCGTGTATCGCAATCATACACCTCGGCGGGTACGACAATGAGAGAGGCTGTGTTGGTCGTTCCCCCGCTGATCAAATACTTGGCCGGGCCCCTCGGTGGTCCCTCCATGCTCGCCGGGGTAGCCACCCAGATGGGTGCGAAGCTCCGAATCGTGGACCTAAACGCTCATGAACTCCGACGGCATCTCGCCACGCGCCCTGACCACTCCGCAGAAGATCCTCGTCTAATGATGACCGGCGACCACGCGCGGCCATCGAGCGGATTTGCTGCTGTCCAGGAGATGTACCGCGCCCTCTTGGGGGATCTTCTGGGAGAGCCCCTCCCTGGCGCTGCGCCGGGAGATGATCCGGTGTTCAGCCTCTGCTATGGGCATGAACAAATCTACAGAGCAGCCTCACGCTTGGCCGAGTCTGAGATCGGCCGCCGTTGGAAAAGACTTCTGGAAGGACCACAACCACACTTCGTCGGACTATCGGTACTCTGGAGCGGCCAGGTTCTTCCCGCCCTGGCAGCGACGCTGTGCGCACGTGAGCTCTGGCCCGAAATACCGGTGATATGGGGAGGCCCTCATGTCACCGCGATCGCCAGCACGATCGCCAAAGACCCTGCCTTCGGGTACCTCGTAGACGGCTTCATCGTAGGCCGCGGCGAAAATGCAATCGCAGAACTCTTCACACTTGACGCGCCCCTTCGTTGCGACAGGATCCTGCGCGCCGGGCACGGGTTGGCTGCTCCCAACGAAGAAAAGAGTGATGTCTCGAGGGCTACACCCACGTTTAGCAACCTCCACCTCTACGGAGAGCCCCACCTCGTGCTGCCCTATCAGCTCAGCCGAGGCTGCGCCTATGGACAATGTGCTTTCTGTAGCTACCCGGCTCAGGATGGCCCCTACCACGCCTACGCCCTAGATATGCTAGAGCCTGTGCTCAAGGAGGCTGTCAAAACAGGTGCGATCCTCAGCTTCAACGACGCCTTCCTCGTGCCCAAGCGAGCCGACGAGGTCGCGCAACTCGTGGATGGTCGAGTCCCTTGGGCCGCCAGCACCCGGCTACTCCCAATCTTGGGCCGCCGCGACACGATAGATCGCCTGGTATCCGGCGGTCTGCAAACCCTGGAGCTGGGAGTTGAGACCCTGGATCCCGACTTTCAGAGACTCATCAATAAACAGCAGAAAAGAGAGACCCTCTATGCTCTCCTCGACGCCATCGACGGCATGAACCTGCACGTGGTACTCAACACAATCTACGGCTGGCCCAACGAGACTCTGGAACATGCGCGACAAGCCCAACGAGACTTGAACGCCCTCGTGAGAGCACACCCGCATGCCAAGGTCTCCCTAGAACAAAATCTCTTGCAAATCCAACCCATGGCACCCCTTTATGCCCATGCC
>JAGLDW010001775.1 GCA_023145395.1 Lentisphaeria bacterium
CGATTCGTCCGGCTTCGATCGCAGGCAGACGTCGTCCACAGGCACCAGTTTCACGCCCAGCGTGGCGCGCAGAGTGTCGTGGAAACTGGAAGCCTTGCCGTTTTGGATGTCCGACAGGTAGTAGTTTTCGATGTGGGAGACTATCGCGTCTTTAGATGTAGAACACCCCACGTTGCCGCTGAGGAAGGCGCACACCGCGAAGGTGTCCGTTACTATGTTGTGCTTGCACGGGAATACGAAAGCCTTGTGGCCGCCGGGGATCTCTAGGATGGGGGTGGCTTGTGGCATGTTGGTAGTTTCCTCGGGCTGTGCCCATTGTCGTAGGTCTGATTGTATGCGTCCGTTGTGTCCGTCAAGGCCAATCTGGCCACTGGCGTTTACACGTCCTCTTCGCCGGGGTGGTAGTACAGGTGGAACCAGCACTTGTCGCCTTCTTCGCTTTCAAACAACACCGCGATGTAATCTCCAGCGCCTCCGAACTCCTCGCATTGGCGATGTAGCGCGCTGTTCGGCGCCCAGCCTAGCGGCGTCCAACCGCCTATCGCGTTCTGCGCGTATTTGTCGAACACTTCATCGTGTCCGATGTACTGCGCCTTGGCAGAAATCTCGTGCGTGAAACGCTCTGCGCTTATGCGCGGTAGCTGCTTTTTCCAGTCCACGGTTTTTCTCCTCAGAAGGGTACGTGTTCGTCTTTGAGCTGCTCTTCCATCTCGGCGAGGTACGGGGCTAGGCGCAGCTCCGCAAGCTCGGTCACAGCTTTATCGTCGGCTATCCGACGTAGCGCGCTGATGGTGCAAGCCCGCGTGGTCACCGTGCGGCTGTGGGCCGCGTCAGAGGGGCTGTCGTCCATGTAGCGGCGATACCAATCGGCGTTGCGGCTGGTGGCTTTGCGCGCCATGCGGCCGTCGTTGGTAGGGAAGAGCCCGACGCTGAGGTGGCTGGCCTCCAGCTCCGCCAGCAGGGCAGCGGCGGCCTCTCTGCGTGCTTCAGGGTGCCAGCCGGCCCTCGGCGTGCCTGGGCTGCAGCGCACCTGCCGGAATGGAACGTGGCCGACCTCACGCCCGTAC
>JAGLDW010001776.1 GCA_023145395.1 Lentisphaeria bacterium
GCTCATATCACTCTCGGTGTTCGGCCTGCGCTGGCATACGTTACGGAACGATGTTAACCATCGCGCCGAGGCGGACGACCTCGTCGGGCTCAGGCGAATCTTGAAGGCACGGCCGTACCTGGTCAATCAACGCACTTTGGCAACCTTCGAGACCCCGCTGCACCTGGCCTGCGGAATGGAGGTTGTCGAGTACTTGATAGACCGAGGGGCGGACGTTAACGCTCGTGACTTGACGGGTACCTCGCGGTTGCATCAGGCCGTTGCGGACAACCATGCCGCGGAAGTGAAACTACTCCTCCGCAGTGGCGCCGATACCGAGAACACAGACGAGGCTGGCGAGACCCCAATTTGGCACGCCTCTGCCAAGATGGCTCGGCTCCTGATCGAGAACGGCGCTGACATCGACCACAAGAACAACCACGGCGAGAGTCTATTGATTTATTTGCTGCGGGTGGAAGATTCCCCGAGCGTTGTCGAGATGTTGCTTGAGCAGGGCGCTTCCCCGAACAAAGCCGACAGGCGTGGGGTGCCGCCCCTATACCACGCATTGAGCGGCTCTATGACGGATGCGAAAGCCTGCCGCCGGGCAGCGCTCCTGCTTGACCACGGTGCCGACCCCAACTTCGTGCTCCCCGCAGACACCCGCTATGTCTACAGACCCGCACCCTATCTGCACGTTGCCGTTCGCAAGGGGTTCAAGGAAGTCACGAAGCTGTTGCTGAAGCATGGGGTGGACGTGAATGCACGTGACTCGACAGGACGTACAGCATTGGAATGCGCTTTGGACGCCGAAGTCCGCGCTTTGCTGCTCGAACATGGTGCGACAGCGACAACCGAGAAGCCCGGAGCGTAGGCATGTCCGCTACTGTATGCGGCGCTTCTGCCGCCGCCGCGCACGCGCAAGTGCGGACTACGCGATTTTTTTGGGTAGGACTCTTGACGACTGCCCGGGAAACGGCAATAGTACGGCCGGCAGGCGGAGAAACACGGGAGCGGGAGGTAACTTACCCACACCTCACCAACTCCCGGCAGGTATGCGACCTCCGCTCGTTTGGCCCTTGTGCCGGTGCCTGGGACCACCCTCTCCCGCAACGATTCGCCGAGAGCCTGCGGGGTGGATATGTGGAAATCAAACAATAACTTGTTTCGCCACACGCACGCAATGATTCGGCCTTCGTCATGTGAAATCCAAGGTGGGGGCGGCAATTGAGAATACGGAAAGTCATCTGGAAGTTGCAGTTCATAGAGAAGCTCCTCACCAAGCACGATGTGGCCACGCAGGAGGCAGAGGAGGTGCTGTTCGGGTTTCCTCACGTCCTGCGAGTTGAGAAGGGGAGAGTCAAGGGCGAGGACGTGTACGAGGCGTTTGGGCAGACTGGCGCTGGAAGGTATCTGGTGGTATTCTTCATTAACAAGGCCGGTTCGGCTTTGCCAGTATCAGCGCGTGACATGACCGATTCGGAAAGGCGATATTATGGCAAAGGACACAAGACCACGCGATGAGCTCCCCGAAGAGTTCTCCTCGTATGAGGAAGCAGGGGAGTTCTGGGACGCGCACGACTCAACTGAGTACCTCGATCAAATGACGCCCGTGGAGATGGACGCTCGTCTTGAGGTGCGTCATTTCGAGATCGAGGTGGATGAAGAGGTGATGGCGCTGCTGAGTCAACGGGC
>JAGLDW010001777.1 GCA_023145395.1 Lentisphaeria bacterium
GGTAAGTCGAAGCATCATATGTCCCACCTTTCCCCCTTTCCGAAGAAACCAAAGAGCCCAAAGAACCCCTCATCCTTAGAATATCGAAGAGCCGGGGAAATCGCCAGACATCGCTCTACCTAAGTTGCTCGACCCCCTTCCCTCCTGTGCTAGAGTTTCTCCCGAATTTCAGCATAGAGCTTTCAATCCCACGAAAGGAAACACGATGCAGCGATGGACTCAGATACTTCTTTCTGGACTCTTTGTGGCAACCCTCGCCTTCGCCGCGACAGCGTGTGGGGATGACTCTGGCACGGAGGCGGACCGCTTTGGGATCGCCGCCCAGTGCACAAAGACCGAAAACTGCCAAGACGGTCTCACGTGTCTCACCAGTTTCAAGGGGGGCTACTGTGGACTCTCAGGGTGCACCAAGGATGCGGACTGTCCCCAGGGCTCCGCCTGCGTCACCGAGGGCAGCACCAACTACTGCTTCAGTATTTGCACCGACAAAGTTCAGTGTAACACCAACCGCACCGCCGACTTCGAGGCCAACTGCAGCTCCAATGTCACCTTCGTCGAAGGCAAGAAGGCAACCAAGGCCTGCCTGCCCCCCTCGAACTAGGATCTTTCCTAAGCGCTCCTGTCTCACGCCCCCTCACGATGCGGCCCTCGTCTCGGGGGGCCATCGCCCCGCGAATTCCATGTCTTGGAAGAAATCCGTATTTTGTGTGAAAATGGGACACGATGAAGAATCTTCGCTTTTTCCTCTTCATGACGCTGGGCACCTCCTTGCTTTTCGGTGTCCACTGTAAATCCGTCCCCACGAGCGTTCTCCTTGAGGTGCGTTCTCGCGCGGGACTCCCCCAACCCGACGCGCTCAAGATCACAGTCTTCGACAGCACCAAGGCTACGGTCTCAGATCGCCGCCTGCCAGAGAAGGGCAGCCCCACGCTGCCCTCGACGGTCGTACTTTTTCCAAAGAAGGAGAGCGGCCGCTTGAGGATCCTCGTGCGTGCGCGGGACCTCACGCAGGTGATCGGCGAGGGAACAACCGAGGTGACCCTCCAGGCGGGGAGTCAGGTTTCGGCCGTGGTCACGATCGAGGTGGGAAAGTTGCCCGACCGCGATGGTGATGGCGTACCGGACACGATCGACAATTGCCCAGACCTACCCAACCCCACGCAGACACCCTGCAGGACCGACGGCGGCCCCTCCGATGCGACCCACGATGGCTTGGACCTCAATGACTTGGATCTGAGCCCTCTGGACACCACCCAAGACGCCCTGGATTTGGGAGACTTCTCGCCGGCAGATCGTGGAGACGATCTCCCCGTCTACGATCTCAACTGCGACAGAGATAAAGACGGCTATCTCTCGACGGCTTGTGGCGGAAAAGACTGCAATGATCTC
>JAGLDW010001778.1 GCA_023145395.1 Lentisphaeria bacterium
CTACGGCCACACGCACCCGTCGGGGTGGCGTTGGCTGCGCGGACACGAGTGCTTGCTCCGCTCCCGATCCCCTGTGCCAGCCATGAACAGGAAGATGGATTGTGTAGGTTCCGTTCGCTGTGTTGAATCCCGTGGCCCAGGTGATTCCCTCCACGCGCAGACTGTAGAAGTACACTTCACCGTTGACCACGTCACGATCAGTGTAGGCAGTCACCTGCGAGGGGCCTCGGTAGATTTCGCGAAACGGAACCAACGCCCGAATCCCGTTGCCGTCGATAAAGACTTGCTCCTCGGTCAGACGTCCCACGATGAACTCCGGACCATCCACCCAGTCTTCTGAGTCCCACGAGACTTCATCCCAGCGAAGCCGCACCAGACTGGCGCCTGCCAAGGCCCTGAATCCGGTCAAGCATGGTGCTCTGACTGCGGAAGCGGACACGGTCAACGACGTAGCGCCGGCAACGACTTCCAGCTCATACTCGTGCCGACGGCAAGTACCGGGAGCAGGGCGCAGCGCTGAACGGTCGGCAAACGCCGAACCGTCGAGGGGGAAAACGTCCCTTTCGCGAAAAGTTCCAGGGATCACAGAGAGACGTTTCGGCATCCAGGCACTAGACATATTATGCTCAAGCACATGGCTGACTACGGTCGGCAGGGAGTTGCCGAGCTTATGTCTGCCCCCTGCTGTGCCAGAAGCGGGACGCCAGTACCGAAGGGGTGGCCGGCCGGAGTCCACCGTGTTTGCCACCATCACGACACGTCCGAGTCCTACACGACGTTGCATTGAGAACGCGCCATCGATCATCCCCCACCGGCTTTGCTCCTGGACTGTTTCCAGGCACAGCACCACTTGGTTTTGCACTGACGCAACGTGATCAGCAGGAAGGGCGATCTCCAGCGACTTTGCGGTTGGCGCACAGCGCCCGAGTTCAAGGAAGTGCCCAGCACGCACATCGAGGGTGATCGGCAACTCACGCATCGTCAGTCCAACCACTATGGAGGCGCGGTCTGTACGGTTGGAGCGAGAATTTGGTGGCCAATCCCACGAGATCCGCAGCCCCTCTGCCCCGATCTGCGCCGCAACAGGTCGCGGGACGTCAACTGCCGTGCCTGAGAAGGCGCCGCTTTCGGCGGGACTTGCATCATCTCCCCGGAGG
>JAGLDW010001779.1 GCA_023145395.1 Lentisphaeria bacterium
CCACATGATCGCCGAAATGGTCCGGTTCTGGGTCAGGCGCGACTACAAATTCGGGTACTACAACAGACCGCAGATCGAGTGGCCTCTGGTGCGCTTTCCCGCGCTCCTCCTGTTGGCGCACAAGCATTCGCACGACGATTGCTTTGAGCGGGAGTACGATCGTCTGCTTGAGCTGGGGGTGACGGACGCCCCCGAGTTCCTGCGCCTGGCCCCGAAGGAATCAGGGGAAACGCCCCCGACGCCGTTTGAGGAAGAGTTCGGCGTGTGGCTTCTCGCCGGCACCCCCGACTACCTCGCCATGGACGTCATGCAGTTTGACTACAAGCTGAGAAACGATCCTGACAACACACGGTGTGCGAGTTGGCGGAATTCCATTGTCCGGATGTGGGATGAGACCAAGATCATGCTGTCCCCCGACGGCAGAGCCTACTACTGCGTGCTTGTCGACCGGGACACCGGAGAGGCCTGCCGGCCGGATGACAGGCTGCCCGCGGGCAGGATACCTGAATCGATCTACGCGCTCAGAAAGGCCACGTGGGGGCGTGCCACGCTGACGGCCAGAAGCGCTGTGCAGGCTGCTGCCTTCTTCCCGGAGAACCAGGAAATGGTCTCGAGCGCGAGGCGTGTCTTGACATCTCTGGACACCCAAGACATGGTGAGCCTGAGCAACATCGACATGTCAGATCCGGAGAGAGTGTCGCCTCGCCATCGTTGTCGGTCCCGTTTACTGTGCGGCGACACCATGTCCAACTGGCTCTGGGCGTACTGGCAAGGCAGGTTCCAGGAACTGTGGTGAGGGGGCTCGAAAAGCCAGTCCCTGCTTTATCTTGAAGAACTCGTCACCGCAGTTGGGGCAACCTGCCGTCTGGTGTACCCCGCAATTCCTTGGAACGCCCTGACTGGGCACCATTCGCCAGAGCTCCTCGTCCGTCATCGTGATCCAGCGCTTCGCAGCCTTCACAGCGCGGCGTTGCTGTGCTTCAGCCCATTCGTACTTCTTGGCGTTCGCCAACGCGTTGGCGCGCATCTGCGCGCTCACCAGCCGGCTGCACTCCTTCCCGGCCACCACCGAAGCCGTCACAGGCATAAGCAGCAGCAGGCAAGCACATGTCCTCGTTCTCATCGTTTCTCCCACATGGTCG
>JAGLDW010000178.1 GCA_023145395.1 Lentisphaeria bacterium
GGTAGCTTCGACTATGCCTCCACCAACGTGCTGCGCGCCTATCCCAGCCCGGGCTACCGCTTCGGCCACTGGTCGGAAGGCGCCGTGGATCTGGGAACCGCGACTTCGGTAACGAACGTCATGCTGACCCACCATGCGTTGACGGCCTGGTTCGAAGAGCTCAACCCCTACCACGATGTGGTCACCGCCACCGAACCGGAAGGCGTGGCCACCGTGACCGGCGCGGGCCACTACACCAACGGCACCACGGCGGTCTTCGCCGCCCCGCAAATGCCGACCAACGCCACCAGCCGCTTCCTTTTCCAAAGGTTGGAACTCAATGGCGGATACCTCACTACGTCCGCCTCATACACCAACACCTTCACCACCCTGCAACCCTCGAACATGACCGTGGTGGCCCGCTACACCTCGCAGCCGATCGAACCGCAGGTGAAACAGGTTTCGCGCAACTTCCAGGATCCGGTTCCGGCCACGACCAACTTTGCGGTGGGCATCGTCTTCGACCGTTCGATGAATCCGGCGGTCGAGCCGCTGGTGCTCTTCTCGAACACGGTGGACCAGTCAAGCTTTGCGGCATCGAGCAACGGTATTTGGGGTGCCACCACCATCTCGAACGACACGTTCAGCCTCGTCCCGATCACGTGGGGCAGCGGCATGGATGGCGACTATGTGATCCAGGTTTCTCTGGGCACGGATCTGTACGGCGAAGCGATGGGCGTCACGAATGCGGCGTTGATCGAAGTCAACTCCACGCCGCCGGACAACCCGCAGTTCAACGTGGCCAGCTCCAATGCCACCTCGGCCACGCTGGCGTGGCCGGGCTATGCGGCCCCTTCCGATCTGGAGGGCTTCCGCCTCTACCGCGAAACCAATGCGTTTTCCAATGTCGGGAACCTTTCTCCGGTGGGCTTCGCTTCCGCAGCGTCCCTCGATGCGGTGGTTAACGGGATCGAGCTCGACACGGACTACTACGTGGCCGCAGCCGCCGTGGATGTGGCGGGCAATATGGACACGGCGGTGACGGGTCTCTTCGTACGCGTCGACAGCATTGTTCCGCCCGCCGTTGCGCTGGTGGCAACGGGGCAGGGCGCGGACGATGTACTGCTCTCGTGGAACAGCTACGACACCACCGGCCTGTTTGGCCTCGAAGGTTTCGAGGTCTATTCCGAAACCTCCGACTTTGCCGATGTGGCGGGATTGACGCCGATCGCAACCGTGGACGCCTCGGCCAAAACGCTGTTGCTCCAAACATTGGATCGCCGCTTTGACCACTACTTTGCGGTGGTGGGCTACAACGGGCTGGGCCAGAAAGTGACGGCGGTCGCGACCGCCTCGTGGTCGGATCCCTATGCCGGATTGATCTCCGACAATCTGGCGATCGACGGCAACTTCGAAATCTATCAAGACATCACCGTGGCAAGCAATGCCGTCCTGACTCTGGAACCGGGAACCACGCTCCGCTTTGCGGCGGGAACCGGGCTATGGATCGACGGTGCGCTGATGGCCGAAGGCACGGTCTTCGATCCCATCACGCTGACGTCCGCCGAGGCTTCGCCGGATCGCGGCGACTGGAACGGGCTGGTGCTCGGCCCGAATGCGTCGGCCTCTTCGCTGAGCCACCTGTGGGTCATGTATGGCCACGGCATCCAGCTCGATGGATGCGCCCCGGTCGCGACGGCGCTCTCCGCGCTGTTCAACGCGTCGGGCGGATTGGTGTTGGCCAACAATGCGGCGCTGGCGACTACAGATCTGCTGGCGCAGTACAATGCAGTTGGCTTGATGCAGTCGGATTCTTCGATGCTGAGCGTGAGCAATTCGATTGTCGTCAACAACGACACCAACGCCCTTGCGGCGGGCAGCTCCCCGCTGCTGGCGAGCCATGTCTGGTGGGGTTCGACGGATCCCGCCGAGGTGGCCGCTGGACTGGAAGGCTCCGTGGGCGCGTCGCCCTATCTGGTGACCGAACCATTGCTAACGCCCGCCGCCGATACGGCGGATGGCCTGCACGACGTGGGCACACGTAACGTGGCCATGAAATACGCCTGCCGCATCGCGGAATCCTTCCGCGTGAGCGAGGATTCCTCGTTTGCCGGTGCCTTCTTCCACGACTTTGTTGCGACCAACTCGGTGTTGCTCTCCGAGGGCGGTGGCAACAAGACGCTCTACATCCAGTACCGCAATGTGAACGGCGAAACCAACGCGCCGATCGTATTGCCGCTCAACTATGTGACCGACGGCCCGACCCTTCAGGGCTTCAACCTCTTTGAGGGGCAGTTCCTGGATCGACCCTACGTGGTCGAAGCCAGCGCAACCTCGCCGCTCGGCGTGGCCGCCTCGGAGTTCTATGTCGATGATGTGCTGGTGGCCTCCACCAACGGCGGATCGCTGAAGGTGCTGTGGGATATCCGCGAGGAGGCCGACGGCCTGCACCGCGTCAAATTCCTTGCACGTGACCCGCAGGACGCATTTTCCACCCAGGCCTACAATGTCTGGATCTCGCACGTTCCCCCGCCGGTTCCGGAATGGACGCTTCCAGACACTGGAACCGTGACGGCGGCTTCGACGATCGCGGTGGCCGGAACGGCCGAACCGCTGGTGACGCTGCGCATCACCCGCAATGCGGCGGTGGTGGCGAACACGGTGGCGGACATCGACGGAAACTTTGCCGTGCCGGCTATTTCACTGGTCGAGGGCGCGAACAACTTGGTGGTGGTGGCCCATGACGAGTTGGGTACCGCATCCTCCAGCGCGCTACTGGTTATCCGCGATACGGGCAGTCCGGAAGCCGTGGTGCTGGAAACAATACGTTTCAGCCCGGCAGGTGGAGTCTTTTTGGAATGGAGCCAAGCCCCTGCGGGTGAGGTGCCCACCAGCTTCCTAGTCTTCTGGGACAGTGTCGAGTTTGCCACGGCCGCAGAGGCCTCCAACACGGGTGTTGTGACTTCGGCAATGAGCATCAGTGTGGATGGCCTCTCCGACGGGCACTACTACTTTGGTGTGATTGGTTTCGATAGCGCAGGCAACGAAAGCGTTTTGTCAAACCTGCTGGGCGTGGACTACGACACCACGCCGCCCACCTTTGCCGTGGGCTACAACCGTTCGTCCCCGGTGGGGCCGGGAGCGTTGCATGTTGTGCTGAGCGCCAACGAAACCCTTTCGGGCACGCCGGATCTGTTGATCCTCCCGCATGGGGCGTCTGGGCCGACCATGCTGGCGCTAACGAATACGGCGCCGAACACCTTCGCGGGCGATTTCATGATTACCTCGCTGACGCCATCGGGACTTGCTCAAGTCCGGGTTTCGGCCAGCGACCAATATGGCAATATTTTCAATGCCGCGCCTTCAGGCATGGATCTGGAGATCGACACCTTGCCGCCAAGCGCGATGCTTGAAACGGTTCCCGCCACCTTGGTGCAGGTGCAGAGCAACACCACCCTGTTGGTGAATCTGGTGCTCTCGGAAGTTCCAAAGGCTGGAACCACTCCGCAGGTTGGTCTCAACCCGCCCGCAGGCGCCACGCTCAGTGTTCCAATGTCTGGAAGTGGACTGAACTGGAGCGGCTCAGCGGTGCTGAATCCGCTGATGGGTTCGGGCACCTGCTACTTTAGCCTCGCGGTCAGCGATGCGCTGGACAACGTGGGAACCGAGATTACCTCCGGAGATAGCGTGGAAATCTACAACACGGCCTTGCCGACTCCGCCCAGCGTGCCCAACCTGCTCGACCCGGTTGCGCAGAAGGGCGGCAATATTCATCTGGTTTGGTATCCATCGGCCACGGCGGAATCCTACAACCTCTATCGCATTCTGGGCTCCAACGGGATTCCAACCACGGTTGCGGTCGGCAACATCATGACGAATGTCTATGACGATATTCCGCCGGTAGATGGTGCCTACC
>JAGLDW010001780.1 GCA_023145395.1 Lentisphaeria bacterium
CGCGTAACCCCTCAGTCTCGTGGGGTCTGAAGGAATTTCCCGAACGAACGTAGAACGCAGAAGGCTCAAGTTCGAACGTCGTGTTCTGAGATCTGCGTTTTTCGTTTCCACCCAGTCTGCCGCGTTCTGCCTTCCGCCCTCCCTTCTCCTTTTTTTCATCACTTCCCCCGGTCCTCCTTGTCTTTCTTTCTTTCGTAGTGTATATATGGGATACCCCATATGTACTACAACGGGGATATGAGAATGATGGCGGAAGCACTCGAGAATCTGGATGAACTGCGCAAGGCACTCGGGGAGTTGTGGCCTGTGGCCAAAGGATCCCTGAGCCTTGTCCGCAAGCCCTGCGTCCGGCCCAACTGCAAAGCGTGCGCCTCGGGGGAGAGACACCCAGTGTGGCTCTTCTCGTTCCGTCAGGCGGGACGGCGGAGGTGCATGTATGTTCCCGCGCAGCTTGTCCCCACGCTACGGCGCGCCATCGAGAACGGCCGGAAGCTTGAGGCGTTGATGGTCGACGCCGGGGCAGCACTTGTCCGGGAGCGACGGGACGAGGGCGCCCCCCCGCCACGGGAGTGCGCCGTCAAATGCTGAAAGTCGCCTGCTGCCGCGGATGTCTTGTGAAGATGGTCGAGATGGACCGTCTCAAGGGGCAGGTCGACAAGCTGCGTCGCGAGAATGCCCGGCTGAAGAAGCAGCTCGGACGGCGCGACCGCACGATAAACGAAACACCGTTCGGTTCTTCCACCCCCTCGTCCAAACGGCCAGTCAAACCCAACAGCTCCGAGGAGAACCGCAGGAAAATGGGCGGCGCGAAGAAGGGACATCGGGGACACGGGCGGCCGGGAGCGAAAAACATGCCGGACGCGCCCGTGTGCCGACTCGCCGCCCCGACCCTCTGTCCGGACTGCGGGGCTCCGACCAAAAGCAAGGACACACGTCGCCGTCTGGTGGTTGACTGCGTGCCGATGAAGAAGACCGAAACGGTCTACGAACTGGAGCGGCGCACCTGCTCGGAGTGCGGCCGGTCCGTAGGCTCGGAGCCGCCAGGCGTGCTGCCGAAATGTCTCTATGGCAACCGGCTTTTGACCTACGTCGCCGTCGAACACTACCTGAACGGCATGACGCTGGGACAGATAGAGGCACGCACGGGGATAGGTTGCGGAAGTCTCATCGACTCCCTGCATCAGCTGGCTCGCCGACTTCAAGGCACAACGCCCCGCCTGGTCGACGACTATCGCCGCGCCGATGTGCGGCGCGCCGACGAGACTTCCTGGCGGGAGGATGGCCACAACGGCTACGCGTGGCTGTTCGCCACAAGCGACACGAGCGTTTTCCGCTTCCGGGTCACCCGTTCGGCGGAGGTGCCAAAGGAGGTCTTCGGCGCTGACGAACTCCCCGGCGCACTTGTCGTCGATCGCTATGCGGGCTACAACAAAGTCCCCTGCCGCATCCAATACTGCTACGCGCATCTCCTGCGCGACGTCGAGGATCTGCTCAAGGAGTTCCCGGAACACGATGAAGCCGCCCGCTTCGTCGACAGCCTGGCTCCGCAGCTGGCCCAGGCCATGCACCTGCACGCGCTAAAACTCTCGGACACCGAATACGCACGGCAGGCCTGTGTGATCCGTGACGAGATCATCCGGATCGTCGAAAGCGACGCCAACCACCCCGGGGTGCAGAGCATCCAAAACATCTTCAG
>JAGLDW010001781.1 GCA_023145395.1 Lentisphaeria bacterium
CGCACGGCTTGTTCGATCGTGTCCAGGTTGGCGATGACTCCGGGATCGCGCGTGCCGGCCAGGGTGATGCTGCGGTATCCAACCCGGGTTGCACCCTCGAGCTTGACTGTATGAACGTCGGGGGGAATCAAGCGAGTGCCAGACACTCGCACAGAACGTTTGTCCTCGGCGGTGAACGTGGCATCTCGCAAATCCACAGTTCCCTCAGGTTCGATGAATTCGTGCGGAGAGGGTTGCTCGTAGAGGGAATGCGCGGCCACTGTGCGAGGAAGGCACCGCTTCTCAGGAGCAACGGGGCGGACGGTGAAACTGTCCCGGCGCAGCGTGATCAGGAGCGAGTCGTTGGCACCTCCGGGTGTGGCGCACAGCGTGCCGCACTCGGCTATTTTCGCGCTGTGCATGGCCAAGGCCGGATCGAATCCCCGCATCATGGGCAAGGCGGCGAAGATGGCGGTGTCGCAGCAGCGTCCGACCACGACTACGTCCGCGCCGCCTCGCAGTGCTTGGATGATTGGGCCCGTTCCCATCTGGCCGACAAGGTGGGAGCACGAGCGCACACGTTCCGCTGTCAGCGGGGGCACGGGGCCGCAAGGGCTGATCCGTCCCGCGTCGAGCGCTTGGAGTACGTCGGCTTTGTCCACGTCCGCGGGGATGGTGGCTAGGCGGAAGCGAAGTCCATGGCACTGGGCGATTTCGAGCAGGATTTTCCGGAAAGCGGCGAGGTGGGGAGCGGCGCCTGCGCCTCCCGCACTGCCGATGATCAGAGGGATGTTCGCCTGTCTCGCGGCCACGAGAGCAAGCTCGAGGTCGCGCCGAATCTGTTCGGGCCGGACAAAGCCCGTTCCGCTGCCCAGGTAGTAGGGTCCGGGGTCGGTTGAGCCATTGTCGGCGGCGATGAAGGCGGGATTGGCCTGCATGGCGCGCTGCAGATTCTCCTCCGGATACCCGTATCCGAGCATGCCGCAGAGGGAGAGATATGTGAGTTCATCCGTTGGCATGTGCGTGTTCCCCGTGGCTCGCCTACGTCCGTTGAGGCAGGTGTTGACGAAGCCAGAAAAGTTCTTTCTCGAGCTTCTCGAGGCGTGTTTGGATCAGGCGCATGGATCGTCCTCGGGATTGACGGACGTGAAGTCGAACTCCGGTGAAATGCCGAGCTTCTCTTCCACCATTTTCTGCCGACGGGCTGC
>JAGLDW010001782.1 GCA_023145395.1 Lentisphaeria bacterium
CCGGGGTCCGGACTGCAATCGGGCAGTCCGCCTTCGATCTGATCCTCTGCAACATGATTTCTGAACACTTCCTGCCGATGGCCGGGTCGTTCCGGGAGATGCTTGCAGTTGAAGGATCTGTGGTGTTTTCCGGAATTCTGGAATCGGAGGCTGCTGAGGTTTCGGCGGCGTTGGAGAACGTCGGCTTTCGAGTGCTTTCCACAAGGGTTCTGGACGAGTGGGTGGCCTTCAGGGTGACACATGCGGACTGACCCCTGGCTGCTGGTTCCGGAAGGGGTGCTGGTCAGCGGGAGGAAGGTTGTCCTTGATCCGGAAGAAGCTCGTCACGCATCCGGTTCGCTAAGGCTCCATGCGGGGGATCATGTCGTTTTGACTGATGGAGCTGGAAAACTCGCTGGTGCGGAGCTGATCCGGTGTGTGCGATCGGATGTTGTCGCTGTGGTCGATGAGGGTGTCACGAAGGTGCAGCCCTTGCCAGGACCAACAGTTGCATTGGGCGTTCTGCATACCAAGGCGATGGACTGGGCAGTTCAGAAGGCTGTTGAGGTCGGCGCAGCCACATTTGTGCCCTTGTTGTGTGACCGGTCCCAGGGGTCTCACAAACGGGCGCTGGAGCGTGTGGACCATTGGCGTCGTGTTGCGCGGCAGGCTCTGAAACAGTGCCGGAGAACCTGGGGTATGGTGGTCGAAAGCCCCATGACGATTGAGTCTGTCGTTGGCGGTCGATTGCAGCCTGGACTGGTGGCGGACCCGGAAGGCTTGACCGACGTCTCTGGTCTGGAGCCCCATCGGATGACGTTGCTGGTCGGTCCCGAGGGAGGGCTGACTCCCGAGGAGCAAAAGGCTCTCGCTGGTGCGAATTGGTCAACTATCGCCCTCGGCCCGCACATCTTGAGAGCGGAGACAGCGGTGGTGGTTGGTGCGGCCTTGTTGACGATGAGGATGCAGGCTGAGCGGGGGTAGTGGTCCTGATTTCCCCAGGAATAAAGAGGGTTAGCAGGGGGGAGGGGGAGAGGGGGAGAT
>JAGLDW010001783.1 GCA_023145395.1 Lentisphaeria bacterium
TCGCCCGCTGGTTGCCACCGCACTCCAGAAAGCACAAAAAGTAATCAAAGGAGCATGTAGGATGAAAACACATCTCAATATTATGGTGGCCATTTGCCTTGCGGCGTTTGCTTTGCAGTCGCGGGCGGCCAGCGGAACGAGTTCCTGGACGACCCTGTTTCCCGGCATCGAGCACGCCACGGGCTGGGCCAACGGGACCGGCGGCGATCCGTACTTGAAGGTCAACTGCCTGCGGATCGATCTGGCAAACCCGAATATTGAATTTGTCGCAACCCCGCATACCGGCTGGGGGGAAACGATGACGCAGAAGACGGGCGATTTCCTCGTGGAGCACAACGTGCAGGTTGCGATCAACGCGCAATCCGGGAGCCCGGCCGACGGAGGGGACTGGGTTCCCCGCTGGGACCAGGATTATGAAAGCGATGCCTCCGGGGCGCTGGTTTCACAGGGAAGCATCAGCTCCCCCGAGGATACGTGGTGCCAAGAGTTGCGGATCGACCGGAACAACCAGGCCACGATCCTCCAGCAACCGGACATGGCCTGGCCGTACAATCCGGGCACCCCTGTCCTGGACAGCAATGTTTGGACGGCGATATGCGGCTACAGGATGGTTCTGACAAACGGGGTTGTGGTATTCGGCGAAACCGGGGACGAGGATGCGGGCTACTACATCAAGAGCCCCCAGCAATCGATCGGGCTCTCGCAGGATGGCCACTACCTCTACCTGACGACGGTCGATGGTCGGCAACCGGGGGTTAGCGAAGGGCTCAACATGCACGACTTCGGTCTCTGGCTGCTTGATTTCGGGGTCTACGAAGCGATCATGCTTAGCGGGGGCGGTTCGGCGACCATGGTCAAGTCCGATGGGGTGGGGGGCTATGATTTCGTCGGCATTCCCGTTGGAAGCCCCTATGTGGCGATTCCCTACGACGAACGCCATCTCCCCGCCAATTTCGGAGTCCGTTCCCTGCCGCCGGGCAGCCGCGCGTGGAACGCGGCACTGGGCGACTGGGCAACCAGCGCCAACTGGGATACGGGCACTTTGCCGTATAAACCCGACGATGTGGCCATCGCCAACGGAGGAACCGCCCGGATAACCCAGGCGGGAGCCTGCAGCAACCTGATTCTTGGCGCCGCTGGCAACGGGACATTGGAACTGGTGGGTGGCGATACGGTCGTCGGCGGCGATGCCTTTTTGACGGTGG
>JAGLDW010001784.1 GCA_023145395.1 Lentisphaeria bacterium
TGCGCTGTTCGCAGAGTGGTCCGAAAGCAGCCTATCGGTCCACCTTGAATGCTTCATGGAGTCTCTCCGGGCTAGGCGCCCCGTTGTCCAGCGGGAGCCGTTGGGATGGGAAAGGGAGCGAGTGGGGCGAAGACGGGCGACGGTCCGCCCCGGGGCGAAGTGGGCTGTCTGGAGGGTTGCTCGTCCCTCTGGCTTTCCCCACGTCTTCCCGCACCTTGCTCTCCCCCCCGGATTTTCTTCAACCAACCCCCGATTTGTGCGCCGACCGCATCAGTTTGTTCGCAGAAGGACTGGACTTGATCGGCTGGCAGGCAGCCGAGATCAGCGGCGATATGCACTGCGGAGCGCACTGCGGACACAGCGCCTTTGGCTTCGTGCAGACAGGACGCAAGAGCATTCCGCTCGCCATTTCCATGGCCTTCGGCAATCTTGCAGGTGCTTCGCAGTGCTTCCCGTCTCATCGTCTCGACCAGAACGGGTGCAGAGGCCATGGCGGGCGCGCCTGTGGCCGCGTAGACACAACGGACAAGTTCACGCGCCGTGTTCCATGCCTTGGAATCCTCAATCTTCCGATAGGTCCCCATCGTCTTGCTCCTTTTCCTCTAGCCTGGTTCCAAACTACGCCTTCCACGAAAAGAATATCTAATAGCGTAGCTTTGTTAGCTGTAACGGAGAAAGAAGGCACTGTATTTGCATGTTTGGCGAATATTTCTTTGTCTTTATCTCCATCTTTTATTCTGCAACCTGAAAATGCGGTTGACTCGTCTTGGGGGCGGCACACAAGCGAGAGTATGGTATGACGCTTTTCAATCACAGTGCGGAGCGCGTCTGTCCGTGTCCGATCCTGATAGGAGTTTCTGCGATGTCCAAGCAATCCAAATGTATTCACCGCGGTGATTATTCCGCACCGCACTGGTGCATTCCGACTGTGGCGCTGGATTTCGATATTCTGACGGATCGAGTCGTGGTTGCGGCCGATTTACACGTGGTTCGCGCCGACGATGCACCGGACACTGCCCCCCTGATTCTGGATGGGAAGGAACTGACCTTGCGCGCCGTTTTGGTGGACGGGCGCGCGCTGGCACCATCCGAGTATGAAGTTGAAGGTGGACGCTTCATCCTGCATCGGCCTCCGGGACCGGAGTTTGTGTTGCACACGGAGGTGGAGATCGACCCATACCACAACACCTCGCTGGAGGGGCTCTATCTCTCTACCGGGATTCTGTGTAGCCAGAACGAGGCCGAGGGATTCCGCCGGATCACCTATTTTGTGGATCGGCCCGACATTCTCAGTGTCTACACCACGACAATCACGGCCAACAGGAAGCATTTTCCCTGCCTGCTATCGAATGGAAACCTACAGAGCAGCTCCGATTTGCCGGATGGTCGACAACGCGTGGTGTGGCACGACCCCTTCCCGAAGCCATGCTATCTCTTTGCCCTGGTGGCCGGTGGTCTTGGCATGATCCGAGACACCTTCACGACAGAATCCAACCGTGACGTCGAGTTGCGGATCTATGTGGATCCTGGCAACGAGGAACGCGCCTGGCATGCAATGCGCTCGCTACAGAAGAGCATGCGGTGGGACGAACAACGTTTTGGGCTCGAGTACGATCTCGACCTCTACATGATCGTCGCCGTCGATGCCTTCAATGCCGGAGCGATGGAGAACAAGGGGCTGAACATCTTCAACTCCGTCTATGTCCTCGCCTCGCCGGAGACCGCCACGGACGCGGACTTCCTCAATGTCGAACGGGTGATCGCCCACGAGTACTTCCACAACTGGACCGGAAATAGGGTGACGCTGCGCGATTGGTTCCAACTGACACTCAAGGAGGG
>JAGLDW010001785.1 GCA_023145395.1 Lentisphaeria bacterium
GCCAAGCGTATGGCGTTATGCCTTCGGGTATGGCTACTGGATACATCACTCGCCCCCTTCCAGGCTGCCTAGGCCCATCCATTCCGCTATGCTGAAGTCGGCGTGTTCCTCCATGGATGCTTTAGTAACGGGGGTAGGCCCGTCCCACACCAGCGGTTGCCCTGCCGCCGCTTCGGCAGCCTTGCGGCTGCGGAACTCCATGACGTGCAACGCGGGGATGTCTGGCGCGCCGTCACATTTCGTGAGCCGGCTCTCGCGCAGCAGTCCGCCGCGCGGGTCTAGCATCCTTCCTAATATTTTGGGCCTCTCGATCCGCACTGTGAAAGTGAGGAGCTCTTGTATCACTCGCGCGCGGTACTTGGTCATGTCTACGTCGTCGTTCAGGATGTCAGGCATCACTCACCTTCCATAGGTAGCAAAACACGGTTCGCGAGGAACTCAGCGAGGTCCCCCATGTAGTTAGTCAGGAACACGCTTTGCGGGGTGCCGTGGTACTCGTCGACGGACTCCGGGGAGTTTGCCAAGGCGTGGTCTGCGAACATGCGCAGCGCTTTGCGCCAATCTGCTTGCTTTTTTAGGGTGTGCTCGTAGTCGACGCACTCGTCGGCGGTGTCGAAGTCTTTTCCGTCGTCTGATTGGTAGAAGGTCCGCATCACTCGTCCCCCATCCAGCTCGGCAGATCGTTCGTGATGCGTGCGAGGGCCCGGCGCTTGCGGCGCTGCTCACGCTTGCGCTCTTCCGTGCGGCGGCGCTGCGCATCCCGCGCGCGGCCTTGGTTGTCGTAGTAGTCTGTTAGCCATTTTGGGGCCATGGTAGTTTCCTTTCGGGCAATGCCCGGTTTCGTTTAAACGCTTGGGTCTTGTTAGCCTCGGAGCATTACGAGCAGAGCGATGCCCGCCACAGTGAACAACGCCCCCTCCGCTGCTAGTATGACGCCACTTGTCGTGAGGCCGTTGCTGAAAGAAACCCCAGCCGTGCATATGGTGACTAGCGCCAACACCGCGGAGGCTATCGCAAATACCAGCGTGGGCTTGTGTACGGGGAAAGCCTTGCGGTACGCTGCATCGGCCGCGGCGTCTTTCTTGT